>JALOOE010000506.1 GCA_025454565.1 Anaerolineae bacterium | reverse complement strand
GAGGATGATGTGACCGACGTCTTGCCAAAGGCAGTCGCGATGGCGCGCCATTTGCGTCGTGTCAACAGCACGATCGCCATCGAGGACATCGTCGCCGATGTCAATGCAACCAATATCGCCGGCTTCATCGCCGACGCCGATGTCGTCCTCGACGGGACGGACAACTTCACCACCCGCTATCTGATCAACGACGCTTGCGTGAAGCTGCGCAAACCGTGGGTCTACACCGGCGTGATCGCGTCCTATGGCATGACCATGACTATCCGGCCCAGCGAGACCGCCTGCCTACGCTGCATCATGGGCGAGCTGCCCGCCCCGGGCACCGTGCCGACATGCGATACGGCCGGCATCATCGGCCCCATCGTCAGCCTGATGGGTTCGATCGCCGTGGCCGAGGCGCTCAAGCTGCTGGTGGGCGCCGGCACGCTGAACAGTGGCATGATCCACATCGACCTGTGGGACGACAGCTTCGACAAGTTCGACTTGGGCGGCCCGCGGCCGGATTGCCCCACCTGCGGGCAACATGAGTACATCTTTCTGAACGCCGAGGCGGGCGCCCGCACGACCGCGTTGTGTGGGCGAGACGCGGTGCAGGTCAGCGTGGTGGGCGCGCCGATGCTCAGCCTGCCGGCCCTGGCCGAACGCTTGCGCGCCGCGCAGGTCGGCACGATTCAGGCCAACGCGTATCTGTTGCGCGCGCAGATCGACAGCTACGAGTTCACCGTCTTTCCCGACGGTCGCGCCATCATCAAAGGCACCAACGATGAGGCGGTCGCCGCGACGCTGTATGCGCGCTACGTGGGAATGTGACCAAGTGCAAGGTTGAAGGTTCGAGGTTACAGGTAGACGCGCCTTCGACCTTCAACCTTCAACCTTAGACCTGCCACCTTCAACCGTCTGCCATGAGCGTATCCTTCTCGACGTTCCAGCCCGCGGATCTGCCCGCCCTGGTCGCGTTTCTCAACCGCGTCCTCGCCGGACACCGTCATTGGGCGCCCATCACTGAAGCGGATTTCGTCGAGCGCGTCATCCAGCAGCCGGCCTTCGATCCGAAAGGCCTGATCCTGGCATGGCACGCGGATGAGGTGGTCGGCGGCGCGCACGCCATCAAGCCGCTCGATGTGCCCATTTCGCCGATGCAGGAGCCGCGGCATCACATCGCGTGGTTGGCCGTCACGCCGGAGCATCGCGCGGCGCGGCTTGGGGAGCGCTTGCTCACGGCCGCCGAGAACTACCTCTACTATTGTCCGGTCTACTTTGCGGCCCAGACGACGCCATTCTACGGCATCATCGAGAAGCTGTGGGTGCCCTGGTACGGCTCAACCGAGCGGATGGGGGTCAGCGCAACGCATGACAAAGAGCTGGTGGAGTGGCTGGGCCGCCGTGGCTACCAGGTCATCCATCCCGGCGATGTGAGCCTGGTAGCCGATCTGCACAGCCGCGAGCGGCCCGCCGATCCTGGCCTGGCCAAGCGCAGCTTGCGCGTGGCGCCGATCAATGAGCGATCGCCCTGGACGGGCGACGAGCCGTTCTACCACCTGCGCAGTTGGGGGCAAAACAGCGGCCGTCAATATCAGGGGCTGGTGGTGGCCGACGGTGATCGAGCCGTGGGCAGCGCGGTCTGGTATCCTCTGCCCGATGGTTTGACGGCTGCGCTGGCCTGGATCGGGCTGGAGCGACAATATCGCGGGCTGCGCTTCGGCTCGTATCTGCTGGATCGCGCGCTGGTAGAGATGGCGAACCGCGGCTATCTGTACGTCGAAGTCCATCTCCACATGAAGGACAGCCCCGAAACATTCGCCATGTGCCGTCACCGCGGCTTCCAGGTCATCGACTACTGGGTCAACCTGGTCAAGACCTGAGCGCTGAAGAAATCACGGCTCGTCGGGCCGTTCGAGTAAAGTCGCTTCATCCCAAGCCGCAATCCGCGCGCGTCTGCCGCGCCGAAACCGCTGTCACCCACGCCACAAGCCGCGCTCGCAACCTCCGCACCTCCTGCATCGCTGGTCGTCAGCCCGAAGCTTAGACATCCTTCCCAAGATACGCTATAATACTGCCGCTTTAGACTCACTCTGGAGGCGCTCGTGTATCAGACACTCCGCGGGATGCAAGACATTCTGCCGGCCGAACGGCCCTATTGGCGCTACGTCACCGAAGCGATGCACGCTTCGGCTGCGCTGTTCGGCTATCAGCAGATCGACACGCCCATCCTGGAGACGGCCGGGCTGTTCGTGCGCGGCGTCGGCGAAGGCACCGACATCGTCGACAAAGAGATGTACATCTTCCAGGACAAGGATGGCGATCAGGTCGGCCTACGCCCGGAGTTTACCGCTGGGGTGATGCGCGCCTACATCCAGAACGGCATGCATGTGCTGCCACGACCGGTGAAACTCTACTCGCTGGGGCCGATCTTCCGCCATGAAGCGCCGCAAGCGGGCCGGTTCCGCCAGCACCACCAGTTCAACGTGGAGGCGTTGGGTGAGCTCGATCCGGCAGTCGATCTGGAGATCATGTCCGTGGCGTGGTCACTGTTGACGCGCCTGGGGTTCCACGGCCTGAGCTTCCAGTTGAACTCGACCGGCTGCCCGGTCTGCCGCCCCGCCTATCGCAAGGCGCTCGTGACCTACTTTGGCGCGTACGAGGCGAAGCTGAACGAAACGGATCGACGGCGGCTCGGCATTAATCCGTTGCGCCTATTGGACTCGAAGGAAGAAGCCGCTCAGCCGTTGCTCAATGCTGCGCCGCACAGCATCGACTACCTGTGCGAGGAGTGCGCCACGCACCTGGCGACGTTGCGCGCCTACCTGGACGCGCTCGATATGCCGCACACGATCAATTTCCGGCTGGTGCGTGGGCTGGACTACTACACCAAGACCGTCTTCGAGGTGTGGGCATCGGGGATCGGCTCGCAGGCGGCGGTATGCGGCGGCGGCCGCTACGACCCGCTGATCGAGATGCTCGGCGGCCCGCCTACGCCCGGCATCGGTTTCGGCATGGGCATCGAGCGAGTGATCCTGAGCTTGAAGCAGCAGGGCATCGAGCCGCCGGCGTTGCCCGCGCCGCGCGTGCAGGTTTCGCCGCTCGGCGAGGCGGCGCGCGTCCCGGCGCTCAAGCTCGTGGCTGATCTGCGTGCGGCAGGCATCGGCGCGCTGGTCGCATTCGGCGGACGCAGCCTCAAAGCGCAGTTGAAGGGCGCCGACAAAGCCAACGTCGCCTACACGCT
>JALOOE010000505.1 GCA_025454565.1 Anaerolineae bacterium | reverse complement strand
AATCTAGGGACTTTCCTGGTGCTCTATTCGGGACTGAGTGGCGGTGTTAATGAGTTGCTGCAGGTGGTGCGGGTCGACAATCCACTGACAGCCCCCACCTTCACAGGACAGTTGGTCTCCTTGGGTGATATCGACAACACGGCCTCCGCACTCCCAGGCGCCCCACAACTCGGCTCGGCCACCACCATCAACACCAATGACCGGCGCGCCCTCAACGCCGTCTGGCGCGACAACGCGCTGTGGACGACGTTCGAAATATTGCCGGGCAGCGGGACAGACAGCGGCCAAGTCACTGCACACTGGGTCAAGGTCAATACGAGCAATCTGGCCGCCCTTGCCATCGCCGATCAGGGCAACGCCGGCGGCGAAGATATCGCCACAGGCGCCTACACCTTCTTCCCATCGATCGCGGTGGATCCGTGTGGAAACATGGCGTTGGGCTTCGCTGCATCCGCCCTCACTATCTACCCCGGCGCATACTACACCGGCCGCGCTGCCAGCGATGCAGCAGGCACGACGCAAGCGACCGGCACGCTGATGGCCGGCGCCGATTGGTACTACCGTGTTTTCAGCGGAACACGCAATCGCTGGGGCGATTATAGCGGCATCTCGCTGGATCCCAATGATGAAGCAACCTTCTGGGTCTTCAACCAATACGCGATGACGCGCGGGACGCTCCTTTCAGGTCAAGATGGCCGCTGGGCCACGCAATACGGTAGCTTTCGCTTCAACACTACCGGCTTCGATTTCGGCGATCTGCCGTCGAACTATGGCATCACGTTGCGCGCGGCCAACGGCGCACGCCATTGCGCTTTTCCCAGCGGTCTTCGCCTGGACGCGGTGATCGATGCCGAAGGCGAAGCATGGCAGTCATCGGATGCCAAAGGCGATGATACCAACGGATCTGCTGATGAAGCCGGTATCGTCCGAGCCAATCTGCCGTGGCAAAACGGCACAAACGGTGGCGCGGTCAACGTGACGGTCACTGGCGGGTCCGGCGTGCTATACGGGTGGATCGACTGGAATAACGACGGCGATTTTGCCGACACCGGTGAGCAGATCGTCAATGGCGCGGCGGTAGCTACCGGCACAACCCTGGTTCAGTTTGACGTCCCCTTGGGCACATTCCCCGGCGGCGGCCCGAATAGCATCTTCAACGCACGCTTCCGCCTCTATCCAAGTGCGCCGATCAACCCGACGACAGCCTGGATCGGAACAGCCCCAGGAGGTGAGGTGGAGGACTACCAATGGGGATTCATGCCTAACGCTGTCAGCATGAGCAACTTGAGCGCCGCTGCCGCAGTGGCGCCGGTCGGCATTTCGGCCGGCAGCGTAGGACTGGCGATGCTGGGGGTCTGGGCGCTCATCCGCCGTAGACGCCGCTAACGCGTAACGACAGAGTTCGCGAAACCTCCGGGGGGCGATCTCCGGAGGTTCCGCTTTGTCTCCGTGCCCACGCGCCCACCAGTTTTGACATTCGTCCGCGCTCATGCTAATCTTGCCCCGCCATGTTCGAGTTCCACACGATCGCTCAAGATCTGCAAACCGCCGCGCGCACCGGCAGATTCGAGACGCCGCACGGTGCATTGCTCACCCCGGTGTTCGCCCCGGTAGGCACTCAGGCCACCGTCAAGACGCTTACTCCGCGCGATTTGAGCGAGGTCGGCGCGACACTGGTGCTGTCCAACACCTTTCACCTCTATTTGCGGCCCGGCACCGATTTGGTGCGCGATTTCGGCGGCGTGCACGCGTTTATGGGCTGGCCCGGCCCGATGCTCACCGATTCGGGCGGCTTCCAGGTCTTCAGCCTGGCATTAATGCGTAAGCTCGACGCCGACGGCGTGACCTTCCGCTCGCACATCGACGGCAGCCTGCACCGGTTCACCCCGGAAAGCGCCGTCGCCAGCCAGGAAGCACTGGGCGCTGATATTATCATGTGCCTGGACGAGTGCGCCGAGCCGCTCGATCGGAAGTACAATGAGGAGGCGCTGAGGCGCACACATGCCTGGGCGGTCCGCTGCAAGGCCGCGCAGCGTCGTCCCGATCAGGCGCTCTTCGGCATCGTCCAGGGCGGCATTTTTCACGATTTGCGCGTCGAGAGCGCCCGCACCCTGGCTGGCCTCGATTTCCGCGGCTATGCCATCGGCGGGCTGAGCGTGGGCGAGACCAAAGCGGATATGTACGCCACGCTCGACATCACGGTGCCTGAGCTTCCGCTCAACAAACCGCGCTATTTGATGGGGGTTGGTGCGCCGGAGGACCTTATCGAAGGGGTTGCGCGTGGGATCGACATCTTCGACTGCGTGCTGCCCACACGTGTGGCTCGCAATGGCGGGCTGTTCACCTGCGGCGGCCGGCTCAATCTGCGCAACGCGAAGTTCGCCGCCGATCCGCTGCCGGTGGAGCCGGGCTGCGATTGCTACTGCTGCCAGCACTTCAGCCGGGCCTATCTGCGCCACCTGTTCAAGGCCGGCGAGATCCTGGGGCTACACCTGGCCACGGTGCACAACGTTCGCTTCATGATCCGACTCATGCGCGAGATACGCGATCACATCGCGTCAGGGACGTTCCCCGCATTCAGGGAGCAATTTTTGGCCGGTTACCGGTTGTCGAATCAGGAAGTGCGCCACGCGCAACGCGAACGTTATGTCGCTCGCCTCAGAGCGGAAGCAAACACCTGATACCGATCAAGGCAAATAGGCATCATGATTCAAGTCCTCCAAGCCATCATTCTTGGCATCCTTCAGGGCATCACCGAGTTCATCCCAATTTCCAGCTCGGCGCACCTGATCGTCGTCCCGTGGTTCCTCGGCTGGGAAGACGCCGGCCTCACCAGCCTGGCATTCGACGTGGCGCTGCACCTGGGCACGTTGCTCGCCGTGCTCTGGTTCTTCCACGCTGATTGGGGGCGGCTGCTTCGCGCCGGGGTCGCCAGTCTGCGCGAGCGCAGGATCGGCGGCGATGCCGATCGGCGACTCGCCTGGCTCTTGATCATCGGTTGTATCCCAGGGGCGATCATCGGCGCGCTGGCCGAGAGCAAGATCGAGCATCTGTTCCACAATCCCGACCAACCTCACCAGGCGAGTGCGATGATCGCGATTGCGGTGATGCTGGCCCTGGCCGGGGCCATCATGCTCCTGGCCGACCGGCTGGCGAAGCATCTGCGCGGGATGGACAAACTCAATTTGAAGGACGCGCTCATCATCGGCTTCGCTCAAGCGCTC
>JALOOE010000504.1 GCA_025454565.1 Anaerolineae bacterium | reverse complement strand
ACTTGACACTTGAAACATGAAACAAAGAAAGTCACTCGGAGACTATCACCATGACACACATCCGCATCGCCAATGCACCCTGCTCGTGGGGCACCCTGGAGTTCGAGGGCTTCAAGGGCGAGCGCATCGGCTACGAGCAAATGCTGGACGAGCTGGTGGAGACCGGCTACGTCGGCTCCGAGCTAGGGGATTGGGGCTTCATGCCCACCGATCCGGCCGCGTTGGGCCACGCCCTGACCAGGCGCAAGCTGGCCATGGTCGGCGCGTTCGTCCCTGTGGCGCTGAAGTACCCCGAGCGCCATGAGGGCGGCGTCGAGGAGGCGCTGCGCTATGCGCGACTGCTGGCCGCCGTGGCCGAGACGGGACCTGATGCCTGGTCGCCGGTGATCGTGCTGGCCGACAACAACGGCACGGAACCGGTGCGCACCGCCAACGCCGGCCGCGTCACGCCTGCGATGGGCCTCAGCGACGCGGAGTGGCGGGTGTTTGCCCAGGGCGCTGAGACCATCGCGGCCGCGGTCAAGGCCGAAACCGGCCTGCGCACGGTCTTCCACCACCATTGCGCCGGCTACGTCGAGACCCCAGCCGAGATCGCCCGACTGATGGACATGACCGACCCCGACCTGCTGGGCCTGGTCTTCGACACGGGGCACTACCTGGTCGGCTCCGGCGCGAACGACCCGGCGGTCGTGCTGGCGGGACTGGAGAGCCTGGCCAGCCGGATCTGGCACATGCACTTCAAGGACTGCAAAGCGGAGTTCGCCACGTTGGCCCGCGTGGCAGGGTGGGACTACTTCGCCGCCGTGCGGCGCGGCATCTTCTGCGAGCTGGGCCGCGGCGCGGCGCCGTTCGGCGGCGTCGTGCAGTGGATGCAACGAACCGGCTTCCACGGCTGGATCGTCGTCGAGCAGGACGTGCTGCCCGGCATGGGCGTGCCCCGGCTCAGCGCCGCCCACAATCGCTTCTACCTGGCCGGACTTGGCCTCTAGGCAAACAAGATAACGAGGTTACCCTCATGAAAGACTTTCTCAACGTCGGCGTCATCGGCGCCGGCCGTATCGGCAGAGTTCACACCGAGACGCTGACCTACCGCATGCCGGCCGCGCGTGTGCTGGCCATTGCCGACGTCAACCTGGCCGCTGCGCAGCAACTGGCCGCCGTGTGCGGCGTACCCAAGGCCACGGCCGACTACCGGGACGTGCTGAACGATCCGGCCATCGACGCCGTGTTGATCTGCTCCGGCACCGACACCCATGCTCGTTTCACCGAGGAAGCTGCGCACGCGGGCAAGCACATCTTCTGCGAGAAGCCGATTGCCCAATCGCTGGCCGAGATCGACCAGGCGCTGGCGGCCGTGGCCAAGGCCGGCGTCAAGCTGCAAGTCGGCTTCAACCGCCGCTTCGACGCCAGCTTCCGCCGCGTGCGCGACGCGGTCGAGCGCGGCGAGATCGGCCAGCCGGCCCTGCTGCACATCGTCAGCCGCGACCCCGCCCCGCCGCCCGTCGCCTATGTAAAAATCTCCGGCGGCATGTTCCTGGACATGACCATCCACGACTTCGACATGGCCCGATTTCTGATCGGCGCCGAGGTCGAGGAGGTGTACGTCCAGGCCGGCGTGACGGTGGATCCGGCCATCGGCGAGGCCGGCGACGTGGACACGGCCGTGATCATGCTCAAGTTTGCCAACGGCGTGATCGGCACCATCGACAATTGCCGGCGCGCCAGCTATGGCTACGATCAGCGCGTTGAAATATTAGGCAGCAGGGGCGCAATAAGTACAATGAACAACTACCCGAACGGCGCCGTCCTCAGCGATGGAGCCAGCGTGCGCCGCGACCTGCCGCTCAACTTCTTCATGGACCGCTACACCGAAAGCTTCGCCAACGAACTTGTCGCCTTTGTCGACGCTGTGCTGCACGACAAGCCCGTGCCGGTCACAGGTAGCGACGCTCGCGTGCCGGTCGTGATGGGCCTGGCCGCCGGCAAGTCCTATCGCGAGGCTCGGCCGGTCAAGTTGTGCGAGATTCAATGACGGCGGTGAATGGTGAACGGTAATCGGTAATCGGTAATCGGATGCCGGACGTTCATCATTCATCGTTCATCGTTCATCATTCATCACTCCTCGGGAGCGACCCCTTGGCAGAAACCCTGGCCCGCAGCGAGCAGGCCGATAGCCAGCCCCTCCTTCGACTGGAGGGGATATCCAAGAGCTTTCCCGGTGTGCGCGCGCTGCACAACGTCCATATGGAGGTGTGCAGGGGCGAAGTGCACGCGCTGTTGGGCGAGAACGGTGCAGGCAAGTCGACCTTGATGAAGATCCTCTCCGGCGCCTACTCGCGCGATAGCGGCCAGATCTACTGGGAAGGTCGCCCGATCGAGATCCACAACCCCAGAGGGGCGCAGGACCTGGGCATCGGCATCATCTACCAGGAGTTCAACCTGGTGCCGCAGTTGAGCATCGCCGAAAACGTGTGGATCAGCCGTGAGCCGTTCCGCAACCGCAGGTTGCAGTGGCTCGACTGGAAGGAGATGCGCCGCAAGACCCAGGTGCTGCTGGACGAGCTGCATCTGCCGCTGGACCCGAAGCAGCCGGTGGCCGGGCTGGGCGTCGCGCAGCAGCAGATGGTCGAGATCGCCAAGGCGCTGTCGCTGGACGCCAAGCTGCTGATCATGGACGAGCCTACCAGCGCGCTGACCGACATGGAGATCAAGCAACTCTTCACCGTGATTCGCCGGCTCAAGGCACGCGGCGTGGCAGTGGTCTTCATCTCGCACCACCTGGAAGAGGTGTTCGAGATCTGCGACCGCGGCACAGTGTTGCGCGACGGCGAGTTCATCGCCACGGTCGGCCTGGCAGGAGTGACTGAGGAAGACATCATCCGGCTGATGGTGGGACGCAATCTGGAGCAACAGTACCCCAAGGCGCCAGCGAGGCGCGGCGAGGAAGCGCTGCGCGTGGAGAATCTCAACCGCAGCGGTGTGCTGCACGACGTCAGCTTCTCGGCCTTCGCCGGCGAGATCCTGGGCATTGCGGGGCTGGTGGGCGCAGGGCGCACCGAGCTCATGCGCGCGGTGTTCGGCGCCGATCCCATCGACTCCGGTCGGATCGTGATCTTCGGCAAGGAAACAGCCGTTAAGTCGCCGCAGACGGCCATCCGCGCCGGCGTCGGCCTGCTGCCCGAAGACCGCAAGCAACAAGGGCTGGTGCTCATGCTGTCGGTGCTG
>JALOOE010000503.1 GCA_025454565.1 Anaerolineae bacterium | reverse complement strand
CTCGTCGTCTGTGTGATTGCGGATTCCGCCATTATTGCCTTGTCCTCCCCTATCTCTGATACGGATCAGCGGCATCGCGGAGACCGTCGCCGACGAAGTTGAAGAGGATCACGGTGCCGATCACGAAGAGTGCCGGGATCATCAGCCAGGCCTGCTGCGCGACCGCCGTCAGATTTTGCGCGTCCTGCAACAACGTGCCCCAACTGACTGCCGGAGGTTGGATACCGAGACCGAGAAAGCTGAGTGCGGTCTCGCTCAAGATGATGGCCGGGATGGCGAAGGTGATCGACACGATCAGGTGGCTGGTGAAGCCGGGCAACAGGTGCCGCGAGATGATGCGCCAATCGCTGGCGCCGGCTCCCTGTGCCGCCAGGGTGTAGTCTTCCTCGCGCAACTGGAGGATTTTGCCACGCACCACGCGCGCCAGGCCGGCCCAACCCAGCACCGATAGGATGATGGTGATGGCAAAGTAGACCTTGAGCGTCGGCCAGTCACGTGGCAAGGCCGCAGACAGGGTCATCCACAGCGGCAGACCGGGGATCGCCAGCAGGAAATCGATGATGCGCTGAATCACATCGTCGACGGTCCCGCCGAAATACCCCGAGATGCCACCCAAGGTCACACCCAGGATGAAGGTCAAGAAGACGGCGACCAGGCCGATCGAGAGCGAGATCCGCGCGCCGGCCCAGGTGCGGGAGAAGAGGTCGCGCGACAGGCGATCGGAGCCGAAGACGAAGATCGGGGCGCCCTCGACGCCGAACAGGTGCAGGTCGGTCTTAATGAACCCCAGCATCACGTACGGCTCGCCTCGGAAGAAGAACTGAACCGGATAGATCTGGCTCGGATCTTCAGTATAGGTGTACTTGAAGGTCTGCTGGTTGAGCTTCTTCGTCAGGCCGTAGATGTGGAGCTGCACACCGCCGTCCGGCAGTATCAGATGCAATGTGGTCGGCGGCACCGACTGCATGCCTTCGAAACGCGTATCCTTCGTGTAAGGCGAGACGAAGTCGGCAAAGATCGCACCCAGATACAGCAAGATCAGAAGCACCGTGGCCCCTACCGCGACCTTGTGCCGCGTGAAGCGCCACCAGATGAGCTCCCGCTGGCTGGCGTAGTAGTAACGGTCCTCTGCGGCTACCTTGCCTTTCCCGGCAACGGGAGTCGGGGCGGCGCCAGGGGCCGAGGGTGCAGCGATATTCTCTTGTGCGCTCACTTCGCCAACCTCCCGAAGCGGATGCGGGGATCCACCAACACGAGCAGGATGTCGCCGAGCAGGGCCCCGATCACCGTCATTGCACTCAGGATCAACACGATGGCGCCCGCCAGATACATATCCTGCGCAAGGGTAGCCCGCAACAGCACCGGCCCGACGGTCTGCAGGCTCAAAACGATGTCAATGAGGATCGTGCCTGAGATCAAGCCGGGCAACACCCAACTTACGGTGCTGAGCAGCGGGTTGATCGCCATGCGCACCGGGTATTTCATGAGCAGCTTCCACTCGGAGAGGCCTTTGGCACGCGCGGTCGTGACGTATTGTTTGTTAAGCTCATCAAGCAGGTTGTTCCGCACCACGCGGATCGTGCCAGCCGTGTTGCTCAGCCCTACGAGGAGCAGCGGCAGCCAGATATGCTTCAGCAGATCGCCGGCCTTCGCTGCGCTCCAGGGGGCATCCATGAAATCTCTCGAAAAGAGCCCCAGGGCCGAGAAACCCAACTGCGAGAAGAGGAGCCAGGCCATGATGAGCGCCAGGAGAAACCCTGGCGTAGCCACTCCAATGAAGCCGATGAAGGTGAACAGGTAGTCCAGGAGCGAATATTTGTGGGTCGCGGAGTAGATGCCTATGGGTATCGCAAGCGACCATGAGAAGATGAGCGCCAGCAGGGAGATGGCAACCGTCATCGGGATGCGCTCTTTCAGGATCTCGTTGACCGATTTGTTCCACTGGAGCGACCAGCCCCAGTTACCCCGCATGACGATGCCTTCGATCCACCAGAGGTAACGCGCCACCGGCGGCTTGTCCAGCCCGAATTGCAGCTTCAGGCGTTCCGCCTCATCATCCGAGACCTCGACGCCGGACATCTTCAACTGCTGGATGCGGAAGCTGACGTAGTCACCCGGCGGCAGTTGGATCAGAAAGAACGCCACCGCCGACATCAGCACCAGAATCGGTATCAGCATCAGGATTCGACGAACAATGTACAGTAGCACGTCTACTCTCCTCCCCGCTCAAAGTTGGTCGCCGCCTGGACCTGGTACAGCGTCCAGGCGGCGATTCAGTGTCGTCTTGTCCCTCCCCCCTACCCCTCTCCCCAGCGGGAGAGGGGTAGGGGGAGAGGGGCGCGCGATCTTATTTGAAGTAGAACTGCTCCATGCTGTAGTCGGCGCCGATGGCCTGGCCCGACTTCGGCATGTTGCCCAGCTTCGAGGAAGCGACCATGGCGTAATTCACCTTCTCCGCCAGCGGGAAGATCCAGACGTTCTCGCCGTAATTCTTGTAGAGATCGTCCTTCAGCTTCTTGTCCACATCCGAGTACGGGATGGACTGGTTGCGGCCAGCCAGGATGTCGTACAGAGCCTTCGCCGCGGCGGGCGGCTCTTCACCCTGCTTGCCGCCGCTGGTGAACCACAAGGCCCACAACGGCGCCCAGTTGTTGGTCGGCGTATAGTCAGTCCAGGTGTTCTCGGCCCACATCGGCTGCACACCCCAGATGAAGGTCGCCGGGATCTCGTTAGCAGCCGTGCGCGTACCCCACAGGGCCGAGTCGATCTGCTTGACCGTGGCCTTGATCCCGATCTTCTTCAGGTGTTGCGCCACCAACTCAGCGCCGGGCGCGATATCGGGCGCATGCGCGGCATGCTCGATGGGGATCACGAACGTCTTGCCGTCAGGCCCCAAACGGTATCCTTCGGCATCCTTTTTGTCCATGCCCATCTCGTCCAGCAGCTTGTTGGCCTTGGCGACATCGTACGTAGCGCCCACGAGCTTCGGCATCTGGGCGAAGCCGTAGTAGACGTTGTCGATGATCTCTTTGTAGTTGATGCCCGCGGCGATCGCCTGGCGGAACTTCACATTGTTGACCACCTTGCGCCAGTTCTCATCCTTGAAGGTCATGTTCAAGTAGAAGGTGCTGGGATCGACGTGGTTGTCCATCAACTGCGCCTTGATGTTGGCCTTCTGCTCGTTTTCCTTGTAGAGCGGCAGCTTGACCAACGCCGTGCTCTCGCGC
>JALOOE010000502.1 GCA_025454565.1 Anaerolineae bacterium | reverse complement strand
CGAGCCAGGGCACGGACCGGCCCTCAGCGGGGAGAAACCACACCCACCGCGCACAATTCAGGGCGGTCCCTGCCGGCAAATTCGCATTACGCTATCTCAATCTCAAATAAGGAAAGGGCATCAGAATGAGGTCCAACAATTCGGGGTGTCTAACCGCTTTCGTCTCGTCGTTTTCGCGTATCATGCTGCTGTTTGCCTGGATCGCCCGACCAGCGATGATGGATGCCACCTTCAGCACCTTCATCATCCCGTGTCTCGGCTTCCTGTTCCTGCCGTTCACGACGCTGATGTACGTTTTCCTCGTGCAGGGTATCGGCACCATTCAGGGCCTGGACTGGTTGTGGCTCGGCCTGGCGGTCGTACTGGACTTCGCCACCATTGCCGGGGCTGGAGCTGCCAATCGCGATCGCATCCCCAGTGGCTATCCCGGCTCGACTCAGCAGCGCTAGACAGCCCACATCATCAGGGCAGGAGGAGCCAACGCTCATGAAGACGACAAACCAGATGCTCTCCGCAGTGGTCGCGCTGGCGGTGATCGCAACCGTGGCGTTCCTGGCGCTCGGCATCACCGGGCCCGCGTTCTCCACGGCCAGGCTCACGGCACTGGTGGCGCAGCCAACCCCACCTCCCGGCGACGTCATCCCGCTCGAACCGATCGCCGGGCTCACCTCGCTCAACGCGACAATCAAGCTTGACGTGAACGGTCTCATCAACGGCAAGCGCGCACAAGGCGACTTGAACGCTCTTTTGACCACGAATGACCAGGGAAAGAGTAAGGTCACGGTGTCAGGCAGTCTGCTAGGCGATGTCGCCGCCCAGGTCGGCGGGTCCTTGGTCGGCCTGTTCACGCCGTCCAAGGTCGATCTCTACAAGGTGCCTGATGGCGTCTATGTCGTTGTCAACGGCTTGTTCCCCGTATGCGTCAAACCCGATGCGGCCGACGCCACTGAGGCGCTCGACGAGTTGAGTCCGTCCAGCATGCTCAACATGCTGACGGGCAGCGACGTGGCGCGTGGTGAGTTCATCGGCGAGGAGACACTGAATGGCGTGCCGGTCAAGCACTACGTCATCGACGGGGACACTTTCCTCCTCGCTGCGCAGAACAGCACCGATCCGAAGCTCAAAGAATTCAGCGACGCGCTGTGGTCAGCAGAGGATGCCGATCTGTTTGTGGATGCCAAGGGCGGCTATCCGGTGGCTTTTCGCGGCAACTTCAGCGGAGCCTTCGAACCCCTCAATTTCGAAGGCGATTTTGGTGTGGACATCGAATTGACCGGCGTCAATACCAATACACGGGTAGACTTACCGTCTTCGTGCAACAAGCCGATCTCGCGCTAGCACACAGCTCGGGGCTTCTCAGCAGGTGGCTTTCCGCTCCGGCTCGGTTGCGACCTGAGCGGGTAGCCTGGCGCGCCGCCTGGGCGCCCGTCTACACGGACGTGACTTCGCCTGGAGAAACCGATGCCGCTGGATCAATTCGCACTAATTCAGTTCGCGCTCAAAGTCGGCGCCGCGATCCTTGTCTTCCTGTTTGGGCGTTGGCTGGCGCGCCGCGCTCGCGCCACGCTGACCGTGACGCTGGCCAAGACCACCCTTGCGCCGTCGATGACGCGTCTGATACTTCTGACCGCCTTTTACGGTATCTTGCTGGTGGCAGCGATCCTCGCGCTGGCCATCGTCGGGTTCCCGATACAGGTCCTGCTCAGCGCGTCGTTGATCATCGTGGTCGTGCTGGGCATTGCCTTGCAGCAATCGATCAGCAATCTGGCGGCGACGATCATCTTCATGCTGTTTCAGCCGTTCCGCATGGGCGAGCTGATCGACGCCAACGGTGTACTGGGTACCGTCAGAGAAATCCAGTTCTTCAGTACGGTGCTTGTCACAGGTGACAACAAAGAGATCACCATCCCCAATTCCCAGATTCAGGGCAACAATCTGATCAACTACACACGCCAGGGACGTTTGCGCGTGGATTTTGTCTTCAGCGTAAGCTATGCTGACGACCTGGGCAAAGCCAAAGAGGTGCTGCGCGAGATCCTGACTTCCGACACGCGGGTGCTCGCTGAGCCGGCGCCGACTATCTTTGTTCAGTCGCTCAATGAAGATGGCGTGAGCATCGCCGCGCGGCCGTGGGTCAAGCCCGAGGATTATTGGACCCTACAATGGGACATACCGGAGCGGGTCAAGCTGCGCTTCGACGCCGAGGGGATCACAATCCCGTTTCCGCAACGCGACGTACATTTGCGTGGATACGCTGCGTCCGAGTCCGGCATGCACTGATCTATGCACAGCAGATCGGTGCTTGCCCGATTCACTACTCACCGTCGTTCCATGAAGACCTGCATGATATCTCTCGATCAAAGAAGGTTGACCGCCGATGGAAAACACCGAATCTGAGAAGCCGATCATCACCGAGGTTGAGAAGGGGATCAAGAAATACCGCCCTATCCAACGCCTCTTCATGTTGGATGTGCTTGGAGATCTGGAATCCAGGCCAGTGTTCTATTGGGCGGGTGGCGCCCTACTGATCGGTGTCCTGGCCTATCATTGGCTCGAAGGCTGGAGTTTTCTCGACGCGCTCTATTTCTGCGTTGTCAGCCTGGCGACCGTGGGTTATGGCGACTTTACGCCGACGACGCCGCTCGGCCGGGCATTCACGATCATCTATCTGATCAACGGCATTGTCATCCTACTGGCGCTTTTCGACCGCATCCGCATCGTCCGCGCACGATCCCTCGTGGATGCTACGCAGGGCGAGCGCACTCCGAATGAGCGCAAGAGTTGACCGCTCCGCGGCCACGACATAGGATTTCCTGCTTCCGCAACGGGGCGCGAACCTCCCGCCTTATGAATCCTGGGAGCCATGCTGCCGCTGACCCACCACGCCAAAATGCTGATGCTGTTGCAGTCCACCATCTCAATCGTCACCCTGACCACGAGCGTGCGCAGTGCGATCAATATCCTGGCGGGAAGCAAGTGAGATGACAACGCAGCGCCGCACAATGTGCGCATCGCAGCCAGTACGTTGTGAGTTATACAGGATGGCCTGCCGGCAATTCTTCGATTCGTGCATAGCGAAAAAACGAGATGTGACGGTAGTGAGGAGTTGGAGTTGACCGACGCAGAGAAGAAGTATCTTGATGAGATGATGAACAAGGTGTCGCGATCTTTTGCCATCGTGGTGCTGAGCCTCGAGGAACCGCTGAATTGCTGTATGGCCACGGCCTATCT
>JALOOE010000024.1 GCA_025454565.1 Anaerolineae bacterium | reverse complement strand
GCCGGGGGGCAGATGATCAGCTTGCCGCCGGACAACCCCTTGCCGACGTAGTCGCAGGCATCGCCTTCCAGCGTCAACGTGATGCCTGCCGGCACAAACGCGCCGAAGCTCTGCCCCGCCGACCCCTTCAGCCCCAGGCTGATCGTGTCCTCGGGCAGGCCGGCGGCGCCGTAGCGCTTGGTGAGTTCATGGCCCAACGTGGTGCCTACCGATCGGTTCGCGTTGCTGATCGGCAGCTCAGCGTGGACCCGCTCGCCGCGCGCCAGCGCCGGTTCGCACAGCGGAATGAGCACCTGTTGATCGAGAGTCCGATCCACACCGTGTTCCTGCGCCTTCTGATGATAGCGGCCCACCGTCTCCGGCACTTGTGGTCGGGCCAGCAGCGCCGAGAGATCGACGCTCTGCGCCTTCCACGCAGTCAATTCGCCCTGAAGCCCCATATACCCGTCGTGACCGTTGTTGCCGGGATGCCCGCCCCGCCGGCGAGCCAGCCGCTCGGTGTGCCCGACCATCGCCTCGACCGTGCGGAAACCCAGCCGTGCCATCAGCTCACGCGTTTCCTGGGCCACGAAGCACATGAAATTTACTACATATTCGGGATCGCCGGTGAAGTTCTTGCGCAGCTCCGGGTTCTGCGTCGCCACGCCGACCGGACAGGTGTCCAGGTGGCACACGCGCATCATCGTGCAGCCGAGCGTGACCAGGGGCGCTGTGGCGAAACCGAACTCCTCAGCGCCCAACATGGCAGCGATCACCACGTCGCGGCCCGTGCGGAGCTGGCCGTCGGTCTCCAACACCACCCGGCTGCGCAGATCGTTGACCAACAGCGTCTGGTGCGTCTCAGCCAGGCCCAACTCCCATGGCAGACCGGCGTGCTTGATACCCGTCTGGGGCGAGGCGCCGGTGCCGCCATCGAAGCCGCTGATCAGGATCACGTCGGCGTGGCCCTTCGCCACCCCGGCTGCGATAGTACCCACCCCTACCTCCGACACCAGCTTGACGCTGATGCGGGCAGAGGGATTGGCGTTCTTGAGATTGAAGATCAGTTCGGCCAGATCCTCGATGGAATAGATGTCGTGATGCGGCGGGGGTGAGATCAACCCCACGCCGGGCGTCGAGTGGCGCACACGCGCGATCCACGGATAGACCTTCCGCCCCGGAAGCTGCCCGCCCTCTCCCGGCTTCGCGCCCTGGGCGATCTTGATCTGGATTTCCCTGGCGTTGGCCAGATAGAAACTCGTCACCCCAAAGCGACCGGACGCCACCTGTTTGATGGCGCTGGACTTGGAATCGCCGTTTGGCAGCGGGACATAGCGTCTCGGATCCTCGCCGCCCTCGCCGGAATTGCTCTTGCCGCCCAGACGATTCATCGCGACGGCGAGCGCTTCGTGCGCTTCCAGGCTGATCGACCCGTAGGACATGCCGCCGGTCTTGAAGCGCCGGACGATCGACTCGATGCTCTCCACCTCGTCTACCGAGATACCCCGGTCGGGAAAGCTGAGATCGAGCAGGCTCCGCAGATAGGCCGGCGAGCGATCCTGATCATTCATCAACGCCGAGTACTCTTTGAAGACACTGTAGTCTTCCGTCCGGCAAGCCTTCTGCAGCAGATGCACCGAGAGCGGGTTGAACTGATGGTGCTCACCGTCGGAGCGCCACTGGTAGTGGCCGCCGGCGTCCAACGTCTGGAACTTGCTTGTGCGGGCGAACGCTTGCCGGTGGCGGCTCAGCGTCTCGGCCGCGATCACATCCATGCCAACGCCGCCGATGCGCGACGCCGTCCAGGTGAAGTAACGGTGGATCACGTCGCTGCTCAGGCCGAGCGCCTCAAAAACCTGCGCACCTCGGTAGCCGTCGATGGTGGAAACGCCCATCTTCGACATGACCTTGACCACACCCTTGACGATCGCGCCAACATAATGGTCGACCGCGCGTTCGTGCGAAACGCCCTTCAGCAGGCCGCGGGCGATCATATCGCGCAACGTCTCGACGGCCACGTAGGGATAGATGGCGCCCGCGCCATAGCCGATGAGCAATGCGAAATGATGCACTTCGCGCGGCTCGCCCGACTCGATCACCAGCCCGACCTGCGTGCGGGTTCCGCTACGGATCAGATGATGGTGGAGGCCCGCACATGCCAGCAGCGCGGGAATCGGCGCAGACTCACGATTGACGCCGCGATCCGACAGGATCAGGATGCTGTAGCCGTTGCGGATGGCCTGATCGGCGGCAGCGCACAACTCATCCATCGCTCGGATCAACCCGCCAGTCCCATCGGCAGCACGAAAGAGAGTCGGCAGCGTGATTGAGCGTAGACCGGGCAGGTCGAGATGCTGGATCTTGGCAAACTCACGCTGGGTGACCACCGGTCGCTTGAGAATCACCTGGCGGCAGCTCTGCGGCCCCGGCTTGAGCAGGTTGCCCTCGGCGCCCAGCGCCACAGCCTTGCTGGTGACAATCTCCTCTCGGATGGCGTCGATAGGCGGATTGGTGACCTGGGCAAACAACTGCTTGAAGTAGGCAAACAGCAACTGCGGCCGATCGGACAGCACCGCCAGCGGTGTGTCGTTGCCCATCGATCCGATCGGTTCCACGCCGTCTTTCGCCATCGGCGCCAGGATCATGTTCAGATCCTCGTAGCTGTAGCCGAAAGCCAACTGGCGGCGTACCAGCGGTTCCTCGTCTTTCGACGGGACGGGCCCCGGATCAGGCACATCCTTCAGCTCGATGAGATTCGCCTTCAGCCAGTCGCCGTATGGTTCGGCGGTGGCGATGGTATGCTTCAACTCCTCGTCCGAGATCAGCCGGCCTTCCTGTGTATCGACCAGTAACATCCGGCCGGCGCGCAGCCGCCCTTTCTCGACGACGACGGATGCGGGAATCTCGGGCAACACGCCAACCTCGGAGGCCAAGACGAGCAACCCGTCATCCGTGATATAGTAGCGCGATGGACGCAGACCGTTGCGGTCGAGCACTGCACCGGCGTAGCGGCCATCTGTGAAGACGATGGAGGCGGGGCCGTCCCACGGCTCCATGATACTAGCGTGAAACTCGTAAAATGCCCGCTTCTGCTCGCTCATCTCCGGGTCGCCGCTCCACGGCTCCGGGATCATCATCATGACGGTGTGCGCCAGTGAGCGCCCCGCAAGCGTCATGAATTCAAGCGCGTTGTCGAACATCGCCGAATCACTGCCGTCCGGCGCGATCACCGGCAGCACGCGCTTCAGATCATCGCCGAATAGCTCGCTTTCGAAGACAGCCTGGCGGGTGTGCATCCAGTTCTGATTGCCCCGGATGGTGTTGATCTCGCCATTGTGCATCATGTAGCGAAACGGCTGCGCGCGCGCCCAACTGGGAAAGGTGTTCGTGCTGAAACGCGAGTGGACGAGTGCAATCGCCGAAGCCATCAGGGGATCGTGCAGTTCAGGATAGAATTCTTCAACCTGCACCGCCGTGAGCATGCCCTTGTAGACCATGGTTCGGGACGACAGGCTGAGGATGTAGAAAGCGTCATCACCGCCATCCACATACCGTAGCGCCTGCTCAGCCAATCGTCGGATAACGAACAGCTTGCGCTCGAACGCCATCTCGTCGGCCAGACCGGCGCCGCCGGCGGAGGCGCTTCGGCCAATGAATACCTGACGCACGACGGGCTGGCCCGCACGCGCAGCGTTGCCGAGGGTGCTATCATCGGTGGGAACGGTGCGCCAGCCGAGCACGCGCTGGCCCTCCGCCCGGGTGATGTCCTCGAAACATGCCTCGGCCGCCGCGCGGCGGGTGGCATCAGGCGACAGGAACACCATACCGGCGCCGTAATCGCCCGGCGCAGGCAGAGTGAAGCCGGCTTCGGCGCACACCTTGTTCAAAAAGGCATGAGGGAGCTGCATCAGGATGCCAGCGCCATCACCGGTATTCGGCTCAGCGCCCAACGCGCCGCGATGCTTCATGTTGGTCAGCACGGTGAGCGCCTGACGGACGATCCGGTGCTGTGGGCGACCCTTGATATCGATGACCATACCGACGCCACACGCAGCGTGCTCGCGATCAGGCGAATAGAGGGTGCCATCCAGGAGTTCGGGGTTCGGAATGTACATGCGCTGCCCTTCATGTCAACTGCTGCGTTCGTGCATGGCCCTGATGACGCGACCAAAGACGGCAAGGGGCGCCCACGCGTAGCTGAATGCGCGAGCGACCTCATCATCGAGCGCCAACAAGGGCGACCACGCCCAAAAGATTCACGCCAAGATGAAAACAGCTTTGTCTGCCAGGGTTGTGTCGCGGCGGGGACACGTGTGCGCGGCGATGCAGCAGCGGGGAGCCATAGGCACAGATCAGTTGCGTCTGTGACGGTGGTTATAGCAGAGGTTGGGAGGGATGTCAAATCGCCCAAACGGAAGAGGGTCGAAGCAGTGGTCGCTCGTGAATTGCTGGGAACATGAACAGGGAGACCATCCTGCGGAGTCGCAAGATGGTCTCTGAAAATGGCTGCGCTTGCCTCAAACCGCGCGGGATCAGTATCCCGCGTTGCCTCAGTGCGCCCAACCGCGCAGGGCGACGGCCTCGGCAACACGTCTGACCGCGACCATGTAGGCGGCCAAACGATTGTGCACACGCTGCGATTGCGCCATCGCATGTACAGAGTGGAACGCCTCGGTCATCTTGGCATCCAGACGACTCTGGACGTCTTCGAGCGTCCAGTAGAAGTTGTAGGCGTTCTGGACCTGTTCGAAGTAGCTGACGGTTACGCCGCCCGCGTTACAAAGGAAGTCCGGGATAACGTATATGCCGTTCTCGTGGAGAATAAGATCGGCTTCGGGCGTGGTCGGACCGTTAGCCAATTCACCCACCACCTTGGCCTTGACGCGTGGAGCATTGTCTTCCCGGATCACGCTTTCGAGCGCCGCAGGGAAGAGCACGACCACGGGCAACTCCAGCAATTCCGCATTCGTGACGTTGTCGGCTCCCTGGAAACCGACGACACTGCCAGTTTTGCGTTTCCAGGCGGTGACGGCCTGGTAATCCAGACCCTTGGGATCGTAAATGCCGCCGCGTGAATCACTGACGGCAACCGTCTTGAGCCCAAGCAGTTCGCCGCCCAACTGGTGGGCAAACTGACCCGCGTTGCCGTACCCCTGGATTGCAACCGGTGCGTCTCGCAGATCAAGGCCCTGCGCCTTGGCGGTCTCCCGCAGCGTATACAGACCGCCGCGCGCGGTGGCATCACCGCGCCCCAAGGAGCCGAACAGATTCACCGGCTTCCCGGTGATGACGCCTGGGAGATGTCGCCCGGTGATGACCTCGTATTCATCCATCATCCAGGCCATGATTTGCGGATTGGTGTAGACATCGGGAGCAGGCACGTCGCGGTCTGGCCCGACGACCTGAGCCGCCTTCCGCATATAGCCCCGGCTCAGGCGCTCAAGTTCGCCCTGGGATAGCGTGCGAGGGTCGCACACCACACCACCCTTGCCGCCGCCCAGTGGGAGGTCCAGCAACGCCGTCTTCCAGGTCATCCACGCAGAGAGCGCGCGGATCGTGTCGACGGTCTCATTGGAATGGAAGCGAATGCCGCCTTTCGCGGGGCCGCGCGCCGTGTTGTATTGGATGCGGAAACCCTTGAACACCTCCTCGTTGCCGTCGTCCATGCGAACCGGAATCGTGAAGTGGAGCTCCTGCATCGGCTCACGCAGTAGCGCATGCATTGCGGGAGACAGGCCGAGCCGCCCGGCAGCCTCATCGAGCTGACGTTGGGCGATCTGAAAAGGATTGGGGTGAGGATCCATGCTTTCCTTCCTTGGTTGGGGTGGCTCGAGGTTGCGGAGGCCAAGTCTCGCGACTCTGCAAGTCCGTGCCAATGGGGGCGCTACCATCGAGGTGTCTGTATACAATAGCACGATAGCGCATTAGCAGCCAAATCGGCAACTACCGATGCGCGACGTCCGCTGCGCACTCGCGGCCGGTGGTGTTGCAGGCCATGACGCGCTGACTTATAAAGACCCCACGCGTTTTGCCAGATTCGCCCGGCCGCGCTAAGATGACAACTCGACACCACTACGGCACTCAACCGCCCTCAGGAGACAACGATGCCCATCACCCCCATCCGACCGAAATGGCCCGGAACCATGACCGACCGTGAACGCTTCGTGCGCCAGATGCACTACGCCCCGGTCGACCGCTGCTTCAACATGGAATTCGGTTACTGGAACGAGAACTTCACCGAATGGCCGCTCTTCTACGAAAACGGCATCACCAACAACGCCGAGGCCGACATCTTCTTCAACTTCGACCGCATCCACGGGGTCGGCGGCCGCATCTGGCTCAGCCCGGCGTTCGAGAATGTCATCGTGGACGAAACCGAGACCACGAAGATCATGATCAATGCCGACGGCTTGCTGGCCGAGGTGCCCAAAGACGGCCACGACACCATCCCCCACTTCATCAAATCCACCATTGTCACGCCCGCCGACTGGCAGAAGGTCAAAGAAGAACGCTTCCGCCGTGACGATCCGGCACGCAAAGTGGATGTCCAATTGCTCAAGGCGTTGCACCCCGCCAGCCGAAACTACCCGCTCGGCGTGCATTGCGGCTCGATGATCGGCAAGATTCGCGACATGCTGACGTTTGAGGGCCTGGCTTACGCGACCTACGACTACCCGGAGATGGTGGAAGACATGGTCGAAACCGCCTGCGTGATGGTCGAAGACTTCCTCGATCAGGTGCTCGGCCACATCGATTTCGACTACGCCTCGGGCTGGGAGGATATCTGCTACAAGAGCGGCCCTATCGTCTCCGTCAGATTCTTCAAGAACGTGGTGATGCCCCGTTACAAACGCATCCATCAAAAGATTGCTGCGGCCGGCATCGATCTGTGGTACACCGATTGTGATGGCGATGTGCGGCCGATCATGCCCTACTTCATGGAAGGTGGCATCAACTGCCTGTTCCCGTACGAGGTCAACAGTTGCGCGCATCCGGGTGAGTTGTTGAGCAAATACGGCAAGGAGTTGCGCATCATGGGCGGCGTCGACAAAATTCAGCTTGGCTCCGGCCGCCACGCCATCAAAGCCTACATGGACACGCTCGTCCCATTGGTCGAGCGCGGCGGCTACATCCCGTTTTGCGATCATCGCTGTCCGCCAAACGTCGACCCCGCCGACTACCTCTACTATCTCGATCTCAAGGAGCAGATGTTTGGGCTGAAGTGAGTTGATGCACCCCGACATCGACTTCATCTTCGACGAGCTGGCCTGCGACACCGGTTCGGAGAGAGAAGCAGGACATAGGGCGTAGTCGGGACCTCCGGTCGAAATCTAATGCGAACACGGCAGCTTAACACTATTGACGCTGCCGTGTTTTTTTGCTATAGTAGCAGTGTGGAGTCAACCGTCTTTCTCCTTCACAACGTCTGGATGGGTTGTTATGTCAGACGCTGCCATCCGACCTTCCACCGACCGGGCCACAACGGATCGCCGTCAAGTCACCGTCCTGTTCGCCGATCTAGCGGACTTCACGGCCCTCGCCGAGCACACCGATCCGGAAGACCTGCGCGAGTTGCAGAGCGCCTTTTTCGCCTGCGCCAGCGCACCGATCCGCGCACACGGTGGCGTCGTTGAGAAGTACATCGGCGACGCCGTGCTTGCCGTCTTTGGCGTGCCACAGACCCATGAGGATGACGCTGTACGCGCGGCGCGCGCAGCCCTGGCGATGCATGCTGCACTGACGCCACTCAACGAGCGCCTGAGTCGCGAGCGCGGCTTTCGTCTGGCGCTGCGCATCGGCATCCATACCGGGCTGGTAGTGGCGACGGTCGAGCCGAACGGTGATTTCGTCATCACCGGCGATACTGTCAACCTGGCCGAGCGCTTCCAGGAGGCTGCCGAACCTGGCGCCGTCCTGGTGGGTGCGGAAACCCAAGCGCTGATCGCCGATGCCTTCGAGACCTGCCCGCTAGGGCCGCTGCGCATACGCGGTCGGGCTGAGCCCGTTGTTACCTGGCGCGTGTTGTCGGCACGACCAAACGCTGCCTGCGGCAGTGAGCGCGCTCGACTACGATCGCCGCTGGTTGGTCGGCAAGCAGAACTCAACACACTATTCGCCGCGCTGGGCCGGCTGTCACAGGGTCAGGGCGGCATCGTTCCCATCGTCGGGGAGGCCGGCCTCGGCAAGTCTCGCCTGGTCGCCGAAGCCAGGAACACACTCCAAAAACACGGCCCCGGCCCGCATAGCCTCCAGCCTCTGACGTGGCTTGACGGTCGCTGCCTATCCTACGCCAGCGGCATCGCGTACCACCTGTGGATCGATATGCTGAGAAACGCCCTGAGGGTGTCGGCGGATGCGCCGCCGGCAGCGGCAGCACAGGCCTTACAGCAGTGGATCGAGCAACTGTGCCCCGATCAATGCCACGAGGTCTACCCATATCTGGCGCGTCTGCTCGCTTATCCTTTGCCTGCGGAGGTTTCTGCACGGCTGGAAACCCTCGGCCCACAACAACTCCAGCGCGACACCTTCCGAGCGGTGGAGACGGTGGTCGTCCGCCTCGCGAAACGGTCGCCGCTCCCGATTGTCTGCGAGGACCTGCATTGGTCAGACGCCAGTTCGCTCGAGCTGCTTGAGCACCTTCTACCGCTGGTGGAACAACTCCCCGTGCTCTTCGTCTGCGTCTTTCGCCTCGATCCGGAGCATGGCTCCTGGCGACTGCGAGAGATGTGGGCGCGACGCTACGAGCGGTGGCACAACGAAATAGCCCTCCAACCCCTCTCGCCGACCGAAACGGAAGCGTTGATCCTCAATCTGTTGGGTGCATGGCCGCCGATTCTACCACAGCGACGTGCTGAGCCAGACTCCCTGGCCGAGAGCTTCCTCTGGCATGTGTTGAAGCTGGCAGAGGGCAACCCCTTCTTCGTTGAGGAGATTCTGCGTTCACTGATCGGCAGAGGCGCACTAACCCGCGATGCGGCGACTGCATCCTGGAAGGCACTGGTAGACACCGCCGACGTTGCTGTGCCTGACACGCTGCAAGGCGTGATCGCGGCCCGCATCGACGCGCTGCCCGAAGCGCCGCGCCGCGTGCTGCGTCTTGCGGCAGTGATCGGCCGGGTTTTCTCCTATCGGCTACTGGCCGAGGTCTGCGACGCTGCGACTGCGCTCGACGCGCATCTGCTCCGCTTGCAGCGCGACGATTTGATCCGGGAAGGCGACTCCTCACCGGAGCGCGATTTCGTCTTCAAACACGAACTGACGCGCGAGGCAGCTTATGACACACTGCTCAAGCGGGAGCGCCGTCAGGCCCATCGCCAGATCGCCGAGGCGCTGGAGCGGCTCTTTCCGCAGCGCATCGAGGAGCAGCTCGGCCTGCTGGCCTACCACTGGGAGCACGCCGAGGAGGCGGAGAAGGCCATCGGCTACCTCTTGCGTGCCGGCGATCAGGCGCGCCTACTCTATGCCCATCAGGAAGCGATCGGCTTCTACCAGCGCGCGCTGGCGCTGCAGCAGGCCGTCGGTGATGATGGGGGCGCGGCGCGCACGCTTATGCGGTTGGGTCTCACCTATCAGACGACTTTCGACTACGAGCGCGGGCGCCAAGCATACGATGCTGGTTTTGCTGCCTGGCAGACCGCGCTGGTTGCGCCGCACGCGCACAACCAGCCGCCGGCGCCGCACGCCCTGAGGACGGCCTACGGTTCTGCGGTTAGCTTGGACCCTGCGTACACGGGCATGTTTGCGAGTTTCACCTCCCAACTCTTCAGCGGACTTGTGGAAGAGAGCCCAGCGCTGGTGATCCTCCCGGATGTCGCCGAGAGTTGGAAAATCACCGACGGCGGGCAGACCTATGTGTTCCGGTTGCGGGCGGATGCGCGGTGGAGCGACGGTGTCCCTGTCACGGCAGGCGACTTCGAATTTGCCTGGAAACGAGCGCTGGCTCCGGAGACTGACGGGGCCGAGCCGAGCCTGATGTACGATGTGCTTGGCGCACGGGCATATCACGAGGGGCGCCTCAGCGACCCGGAGCAAGTCGGCGTGTGCGCCCTGGACGACCGCACCCTGGTCGTTCGGCTGGAGGCGCCCGCCAGCTACTTCCTTCATATCCTGGCGTTGGCCATCGCGCTCCCCGTGCCCAGACACTGTGTAACCGCATACGGTAGAGACTGGATCGCTGCCGACAAGATCGTCAGTAACGGGGCCTTCGTGCTGGAGAGCTTTCAGCCCGGCCAGCAGATCGTCCTGGCGCGCTCTCCCACCTATCAC
Organism: Anaerolineae bacterium; assembly: GCA_025454565.1. Classification (GTDB taxonomy): domain Bacteria; phylum Chloroflexota; class Anaerolineae; order CG2-30-64-16; family CG2-30-64-16; genus JALOOE01. Next base: position 783 of record JALOOE010000024.1, on the reverse strand, counting down.
GGCAGCTTCAGCGGCAATCTGCAGCGGGTGGAAGTGTGCCTGCAACCCGTCTCAGATTGGCAGAGCCGAATCGAGATGTACCGTTCTGGCCTGCTCGATGTCCTGGATATCTCGGGGCATCCGAAAGAGCTCATCGAGACCGTGAGCACATCTCTTGCCGGCGACTACATCACCGCTCCTCGGCCCGGCACGAGCGGCTTTGGCTTCAACGTCTGCCAGCCGCCGTTTTCCGATGTGAAAGTGCGACAGGCTTTTGCAATGGCGCTGGATCGGGATCTGCTGTGGCGCTCGGTTTTTGGCCGCCACTGGCCGCGGCCACAGGGCGGCCTGGTTCCGCCGGGCATGCCCGGCCATTCGCCCGATCTGGGGCACCCCCATGATCCTGATCGTGCGCGGCAACTGCTGGCCGAAGCGGGATATCCGAATGGGCGAGGCTTCCCGGCAGTTCAGGTGCTGACCTTCAATACGCCGATCGCCACGTCCATCACCCAGTGGTTCGTCGATCAGTTGCGAGAGCAGCTCGGGGTAACACTCACCTACCGAACCATGCCGTTTCCCGACTACTGGCGCATCATCATCGGACAGCGCTCGGCCGATCTGCCCTGCCTATGGCTGCCGTGGGGATCGGGCTATCCCGATCCCGACAGTTCGCTGCGTTGGATCCATATCACATGCATCCAACGCCATACGGGCTGGCAAAACGCCGACTTCGAGAGATTCATCGAAGAGGCCAGGCATCTCACGGATCATGCTGCGCGACTCCGCCTCTACAAGCAGGCAGAC
>JALOOE010000501.1 GCA_025454565.1 Anaerolineae bacterium | reverse complement strand
CACAGTATAGACCTGCTTGAATGGCCGCTACCTTATGTCACCTTCGAAGTGACCTGCGACTCAGGCACCTACATTCGCAGCCTCGCGCACTACCTGGGCAAGACGTTGGGGTGTGGCGGGACCTTGGCCAAGCTGACGCGCCGCCAGAGCGGCCGCTTCCGCGTTGAGGATGGCGTCAGCCTGGATGCATTGGCGGAGGCGGCCCAGTCCGGTCAAGTTGTGCGCTTCCTGCATCCTCTGCGCGCCGCCCTCTCCGCCCTGACACCGGCGCCGGTCGATGCGGAAGCTATCGCCCGCCTGAGTCACGGCCAGCCGATCTCATGCTCGGCCCCGCCAGAAACGGTCGAAGGCTATGCGCTTCAGGCGGACGGCTCCGTCGCCGCCATCCTGGCCTACAACGCTGCCGACGGCCAGTGGTGGCCGCGCAAGGTATTTGTGGCGGACGGCGCGTGAGAAATCAGCAAATCAGCAAATCAGCAAATCAGCGGATGACGGATGGCTAACCAGGCATATCACGTTTCACGAATCACGTTTCACGAATCACGTTTTACGTTTGACGCTTGACGCTCTCACACCATGCCAACATATCTCGGCTTTCCCGACCCACCCCTGAACCAGAGCGCCTACCTGACCATCGGCAACTTCGACGGCGTCCATCGCGGGCATCAGGCGTTAGTGAGCCGGATGGCGCAGGCTGCGCACGATGCCGACTGTCTCGCCGGCTTACTGACCTTCGATCCGCACCCACTGAGCGTCCTCCGTCCCAACGTGCCGCTGGCCTATCTGACCAGCGCCGACGAGCGCGCTGAAGTTCTGACAGCGCTTGGGCTCGATTTTGTGCTCATGCTGCCGTTCTCGCGCCAGGTTGCCGCGCTGTCGGCTGCGGAGTTCATGAGCGCCCTGACCGGGAACATTCCCCTGGCCGCGCTCTGGATCGGCCCGGACTTTGCGCTCGGCCGTGGCCGCGAGGGGAATGCCGCCCGCCTGAGCGAGATCGGTGCGCAGTTGGGGTATCGCGTGCAGGTCGTGCCGCCGTTCGACTGGCAGGGTCAGCCGGTGCGCAGCAGCCGCGTGCGCACACTGCTGGGCGAAGACGGCGATGCGACGCAGGCGGCCGAACTGCTCGGAAGACCGTATCAGGCGTGGGGCACGGTGACCACTGGCGCGCAGCGCGGCCGCACAATCGGCTTCCCCACCGCCAATCTGATGTTGCCGGCGGGCCGCCTCGTGCCGGCCAACGGCGTATATGCGTGCTGGGCATGGCGCCAAGCGCGCGGCATCCCGGCGGTGGTCAACGTGGGCGTGCGCCCGACGTTCGATAATGCCCACCGCAGCATCGAAGCGTTCTTGCTCGACTTTTCGGACGATCTCTACGGCGAGACGATGGGGCTCAGCTTCGTGCGGCGTTTGCGAGGCGAGCAGCGTTTCTCGGGGATCGACGCGCTCGTGCAGCAGATCGAGGCGGATGTGTCCAGCGCACGCCGCGTGCTGAGCGATCCGCCGGATGATGCGGGGATTGGAGGACAGAAGACCGCAGACGGCAGACCGCAGACGAAGGTGGCCTTTTGGGAGGAGTTGGAGCACACCGCAGATTGGGCGATCGAGGTGCGCGGCGATTCACAGCGTCAGCTTTTCGCCCGCGCCGCCGCTGCGATGTATGCGCTGCAGGATGCCGATCCCGCCCGGCCAATCACCCTGGCACGAGCGGTCAGCGCGTCCGCCGATAACCCCGCCGAGCTTCTGGTAGCGTGGCTGAACCGTCTGTTGCTCAACCAGGAGATCAGTGGCGAGCTATATACCCGCTTCGCAATTCACGCCATCTCTGCACGCGGTCTGCTGGGCGCCGCCTACGGCTATCCCGGCGCGCCCAGCCACACTGCGATCAAAGCAGTGACGTATCACGATCTGGACGTGACACAGAGGGCGGAGGGCTGGACCGGCCGAATTACATTTGATGTGTGAGGCCCGCCCGGAAATGAATTTCTACATCGCCGGGCGAGTCGCGCTCGCCCCTACACGGCAATCTCCGCTCGGATGCCCGGATGCGGATCGTATCCCTCCAGGCCGAAATCCTCATACTGGAAATCGAAAAGCGACCGGCGCGCCGGGTTGACGACCATCTGTGGCAGCGGCCGCGGCGCGCGCGTGAGTTGAAGCTGCGCCTGCTCAAGATGGTTGAGATAGAGATGCGCATCCCCCAAGGTGTGGACGAATTCCCCCGGCTGTAGATCGCACACCTGCGCCATCATCAGCGTGAGCAGCGCATACGAGGCGATGTTGAACGGCACGCCGAGGAAGACGTCGGCCGATCGCTGGTAGAGTTGGCACGAGAGCGCGCCGTCCGCAACATAAAACTGGAACAACGCGTGGCACGGCGGCAGCGCCATCTGCGCGATCTCACCCACGTTCCACGCGCTGACGATCAGCCGCCGCGAGTTCGGGTTGCGCTTGATCTGCGCCACCACGTCGCTGATCTGGTCGATCGTCTGCCCGTCGGCGCCGCGCCATGAACGCCACTGTGCGCCGTAGACCGGGCCAAGCTCGCCATCGGCATCCGCCCACTCATCCCAGATGCGCACGCCGTGTTGTTGCAGGTAACGGACGTTGGTATCGCCCTGGAGAAACCACAGCAGCTCGTAGATGATCGATTTGGCATGCAGCCGCTTGGTAGTCAGCAGCGGAAAGCCCTGGCGCAGGTCGAAACGCATCTGGTAGCCAAAGGCAGACAATGTGCCGGTGCCGGTCCGGTCATCTTTGCGGACGCCGCGGTCGAGGATGTGCTGGAGCAGGTCGAGGTATTGTCGCACGAAGGCCCTCTATAGAAATGAAGGCGCCGGCAGGCCGACAACCGCCCTTGGCGCCTCGCTACGCTTGCCGCGAGCATCGGGGCTCAGACGCTACGCAGATCCACCACTTTGACGCCCGGCTGATTCAGCGCCTCGCGCACGGCTGTCTCTTCGACGCCATTGATCTTGATGGTGATCAAGCTGTCGTCGGCGGTCGTCCCGCCGTAAGTCACCAGGCTGATGATATTTGCGCCGCGATCGGCCAACGCCTGGGTCAGCTTCGCCAGGTTGCCTTTGCGATCCGGGAGGCTGACGGTGACGCGCAGGCCGGAAGTGCGCCCGCCCATCAGCTCCAGCAGGATCTTGAAGATATCGGTCTCGGTGATGATGCCGACCAGTTTGCCGCCATCGAGCACGGGTAGCCCGCCGATCTTGTTGTCGGCCATGATCCGGGCCGC
>JALOOE010000023.1 GCA_025454565.1 Anaerolineae bacterium | reverse complement strand
CCGTCGGTCGAGCGGCGCACGCCGTCATATCCTGACGCGAAGAGGGTGCGGTCGGCGGCGAAGGCGGACGAGATCTCGAGTTCCAGCGTCGAGAAGTAGGAGCCGGGCGGCGCGATAGGGCGATCCTGCCAGGTGGCGCCGCCATCCGTCGATTTGTGCAGGACCGCGCCTTGCGCGACGAAAATCGTTCGGTCGGTGCGATAGGCGGGCGAGACCGCCAACGCCATGTGAACATCCGGGGTGAATGGGGCGAACTGCACCGACCAGGTGGCGCCGCGGTCGGCCGACTGAAACAGGCTGCGCCGACCGGTCACGCGATCTTCATGGGTTGCGAAGACTGCGCCATCGACGGCATACGAAGATGAGACACGTACCTGGGAAAAGACCGCGTCGTGATCGGGCGGCTCGCCCATCGTCACTACCTGCCAGCCTCCTCCGCCGTCCGTGCTGCGGAACAGCCCATCCGTGGTGCCCGCAAACAGCGTCCGATCCGTCGGATACATGGGCGAAGCGACCACGCTGGCGGCTGTCACGCGATGCAGCCCGGCCAGCCACCGCCACGGCGCGAGATTATCGTCGGCCGTGCCCAAAACACCTTGATCGGCGCCCACCATGAGCGCGTGACACCGCCCCCAATCCGGACAAGTTGCCACAGATCGAACCGGCGCGACGGGTGTGTCCGCATAGCGATCCCAGCGGCGGCCATCGGTCAAGGTGATGAAGAGCCCCTGATCGGCGGCGGCATAGATGCGATCGCCGGCCAGCGCCAGGCGATGAACGGGACCAGAGATATTCGGCGACGCTGGTTCGACGACATAACCGCTGCCGGCGGGGACTAGCCGCGTGACGCCATCGGTGGTCGCCAGCAGCAGCGCGCCGTCGGTGGTCTGGAGTATGTCGGCGACAGGCCCCACCGTGAGTTGCTGGAGAGCGTTCCACGTCGCACCCCGATCGATCGAACGATTGAGAACACCATCGATTGCGACGGCGAAGAGCGTCCCATCGGCCTGAAAGTTGCGAGTGAAGGCCGCGGCCGCGAGCGGTGCGACGGGTGGGCGGCTCCAGGTGACGCCGCGATTGGGAGAAAGGAAGAACGCGCCGTTCGATTGTATCGCCAGCAGCGTCCCGTCGAGGGCGAAGCCAGGCGATAGGATAACACGCACGATGTCATCAGCCGCAGGATCGTTGCCGGGCTCCGGCAACCCCCCGTCCAGTCGTGCCCAGGTCGCGCCGCGGCTATCGCTGCGCAGGAGGCCCGTCTCGGTCGCCGCATAGACGGTCGCGTCCGCGTCGAAGCCGGGCGAGATCGCCAGATCCATGACGGCAAGCTGGTTCCAGGGCGGCGCGGCGAAAACCGCAGCCCAGGTGGCGCCACCGTCGGTCGTCCGCACGATGCCATAGCCGCCGGTCCGCCCCAGCCGACCGGTTTTCCACCCGCCGGCGAGCGCCAGACCATCATTTGCGAAGTTGGGAGAAAGCGTGAGGGCTCGTGCCACACCGCCGTAGGGGCCTGCGGAACGCCAGTCTCGGCTGCCTGCGGGCTGCGCTTGAGGTACGGTTGCGGACCTCGGCTTTTCTAACGAGGCGGCGGTCGTGAGCGGGCCGGGAAGCCAGAGCGCGCCAAACGACAGGATGACGAGCAATCCTGCCATCACAGCCCAGATCGGCGCCTTATGCGTCATTTGTATCCCCTGTCCCGGCAATAACGAAGACGTCATTGGGGAACAAACGACACGCAGGACGCCAAAACCAGTTATGAGTGCATCATTGGCGCCAACTATCGGACGCCGACTACCAGGGGAGCTTCGCGTCCACCGGCACGGCATCGCCGGAAGTAGGCAGACGCCCGGCGCCGTTGCACGCGATCTGCTGGGCGAAGGTGCCGTCCCACCCCTCGATCCCGATCGTGCCCACAACCGGTGATTGGACAGCTCGGTATTGCAGCATGATTCGGCCATCGCGGAAGAAAACGAGCTGGAAATCATGCGGCAGATCGCCGGCAAATCGCCGCACCCCGGCCCAGGTCACGGCAAACCGATCGGCGTCCGGGTATTGGATGTAAACCTGGCCGCCCAACGATGTAAGCCAGTTCTGCCACAGTACATAGATCGCATCGTTGGGCAAAGCTGCGGTGGGCAGACAACTGCTCTGCGCCACCGGTGGGCCTGATCCGGGCTGGGTGAAGGAGACGAATCCCTTGTAGGAAACCGAAACTGTATCGTACATATTGCCATAAAACGATACTGGGAAGGGCAGATCGACTTGGCTCGGCGTGTCGTCGGTGGGGGAGATGGGCGTACCTCCGGTCGCCGGGTCCAGCCAGTCCATCGCCTGGCGGCGATTGGTGATCAGGGGCAGGAACTGCGGGCTTATGGTAGCGGCTACTCGCAAGCTCACAAAGAAGACCTGCGAGGCCGACGCCGGCGAGACAGGACGCACTTCAACAATGCCCTCATAGCTGCCCGGGGTGAGCGAGATCGAGTCGACTTTCAGCGTCAGCGCGCCCGGTGCGCTGTATGAGACGGCCCCACTCGTGGGCAAGGCCTGGAGCCACGCGCCCTGCAACACAGTCGCCTGCCAGGTCTGCGGGCGGTCACTGTCGCTGGTGAGAGGCAGAGTCATGCTTGCCTGGCTTATCGCGCCGCCGAGCAGGAAGCCCGCCGGCTGAGCAATTGGCTTAAGCGAGGGCGGGTAAGCCCAGCGCACGGCGCGCGCCACGTTGAGCCGACCCGCGCCGAACCAGTCGTTGCGGCCTCCGCTGTAGGAATATGGCCCGACCTTATCAGCGGTGTTCTTCAGGATATCAGTGACCTCCGTGCTCGTCGCAGCGGGCAAGTACGTCCTCACCAGCGCGGCGGCGGCCGATACCAAAGGCGTCGCCATCGATGTGCCGTATCTGAGACCATAGCCGCCTGGGATGGTGCTCATGATCTGATCCCAGTCGACTCCCCCCGGCGCCGCTAAGTCGACATAGGGCTTGTAGCCAGAGTAGCTGGCCCAATTGTCGTAATGATCGGTTGCACCGACAGCGATGACGCTGGGATAGGCCGCCGGATAGTAGTCCGGGTTGGTCATGCCGCCGCAACCAGCGCCGCCTTGCGCACAGTTGCCGGCGGCCGCGACCACGACCGCATTGCGACTCGTGGCATAGTTGATGGCATCGCTGAGGTCCGCGCTCGGGTAGATTCCGCCCAGGCTCAAATTGATGACTTCGGCATTGTTGTCGGCGGCACGTCGAATGGCCAGGGCGATGTTGGTATAGGTGCCCTCGCCTTTCCAATCCAGCGCCTTCAACGGCAAGACCTTGACATTCGCGGCCAGCCCGGCTACGCCCACACCGTTATCGGCCGCGGCCGCGATGATGCCGGTCACGTGCGTGCCGTGGCCGTAGTCGTCGGTCGGGTCGGCATCATTGTTAACATAATCCCAGCCAGGCGCCAGACGTCCGGCAAACTCGGGATGCGTGAGGGCGATGCCGGAGTCGATCACTGCCACCAGAAGGGAATAGGAGCCGAAAGTGAGATCCCACGCCGCAGGCGCGCCGACGCGGCGCATGTGCCACTGGTTGCCGATGTACGGATCGTTCGGGTAGCCGGCCGCGCGTGCCAGGTAGTTCGGCTCGACGTAGCGCACCCAGGGCAGCGCCGACAGCCGGGCGATCTCGGCCTGCTCCTGACCGGGCGCGACAACTACTCGCCCCACGCCGTACTCCGGCTGCACATCCAGCACCTGCAAGCCCGTGCGCGCAGAGAAGCTCTCGACTGCTTGCTGCCAGTCAGCGCCGGTTCGATCGACGTCGAGTTGCCCTGCGCGCGCCTGGGCCTGTAGCTGCGCGTCCGGTTGCCAGCCGATCACAATTTCGCCGGGCACGTAAGGCAGTTCGCTGGCGGGTTGGACACGCTCAGGGTCCAGCACGGCTGCGATAGCCGCCACTGGCATGGCGGATGCTGTCGGCATGGCGGCAACGATCAACATGCCGACAAGCAGGATCACCGACCAAAAACGCCCGTGCGAAACGCTAGAACTACGCATGATTCGGCACACCCTTCCCCAAATCGAACAGCCACGTGCTTGTGGCACGCGGCTGCTCATCAATTACTTATTGTGATCCGACCAGCGATCAAGCAACCAGCGGCTCGGCAAGCTCTGGGCTGCCTTCGAGCGGCTCATGTTGCCGCACGATGAGATCGATCCGCTTTTGCGCATCGAGTACCACTTCGACGACATCGCCGGGCTTGAAATCGCCAGCCAACAGCCCCTCGCTCAAGCGATCTTCCAGTTTGTCCTGGATCACTCGCCGCAGTGGCCGAGCGCCATATTCGGTGTCATAGCCGGTATCGGCAATCAATTGCTTGACGTCGTCGCTCACTTCCAGCCGGATATCTTGCTCGACCAACTGGGTGCGCACCCGGTTCAACTCCAGATCCACGATATCGGTGATCTGTTCTTTGCTCAGGTTGCGGAAGACCATGACGCCGTCGAGCCGGTTCAGAAATTCAGGCCGGAAGGTACGCTTGAGGGACTCCATGACCCGCTCGCGCATGGACTGGTATTCGTCTTCCTGTTGCTTGGCCTCCTCGCGCGAAGTGGCAAAGCCGAGCGCGCCGCCGTGCTTGATGATGTTTGCACCGACGTTGGAAGTCATGACCAGTATGGCGTTGCGGAAATCGACGCGCCGACCCTTGGCGTCGGCCAGATTGCCGTCTTCCATGATCTGGAGCAGCATGTTGAAGACCTCAGGATGGGCCTTCTCGATCTCATCCAGCAGGATGACGCAGTACGGGCGGCGTCGCACCGCTTCCGTTAACTGGCCGCCCTCTTCATAGCCCACATAGCCAGGGGGCGCGCCCACCAGTCGGCTGACGTTGTGCCGCTCCATGAACTCGCTCATGTCGATCTTGATCAGCGCATCTTCGGAGCCAAACAGAAACTCCGCCAGGCTCTTCGCGAGCAGGGTCTTGCCGACGCCCGTGGGGCCGAGGAACATGAACGTGCCGATCGGCCGCTTGGGGTCCTTCAACCCTGTGCGGGCACGGCGGACCGCGCGCGAGATAGCCTTCACCGGCTCGTCTTGCCCCACGACACGCTTGTGCAGATACCCTTCCATCTCCAGCAGCCTGGCCGTCTCTTCGCCCATCAGACGTTGGAGCGGGATGCCAGTCCACATGCCCACGACCTCGGCGATATCTTCCTCGCTGACAGTCGGCTGTGGAGCCAAATCTTCCCAGCCGCGGCGGAGTTGCTCGAGTTGCTTTTCGAGATCCAGCTCATGGTGGCGTAGATCGAGCGCCTCGTCGTAACGCTTGGCCTCGACGGCCTCTTCTTTGCTGCGCTGCGTGGATTTCAACTCACGATACGTCTCGCGCAGGCTGCTGGCGTGCGGCGATTTGTACATACGCACGCGACTGGATGCCTCATCCATCAGATCGATAGCTTTGTCCGGCAGGAAGCGATCGGGAACGTAGCGGGCCGAAAGCCGCGCTGCCGCGCCCAGCGCCTCATCGGAGATGTTCAACTGATGATGCTTCTCGTAGGCCGGACGCACACCCTTAAGGATCTCGACGGTTTCTTCTATGGTCGGCTCATCCACCCTCACGGGCTGGAAGCGACGTTCAAGCGCCGCGTCCCCCTCGATGTATTTGCGATACTCGTCGAGGGTCGTCGCGCCGATGCACTGCAAATCACCGCGGGCCAGGGCCGGCTTGAGGAGATTAGCAGCATCCATGCTGCTGCCGGCTGAGCCGGCGCCCACCAGCATGTGCACCTCATCGATGAAGAGGATGGCGTCGGCGTTGGTGATCTCCTCGATGACCTTCTTGAGACGCTCCTCGAATTGGCCGCGATACATCGTCCCGGCCACGAGCGCGCCGACATCTAACATCAGCACCCGTTTGTCCATCAGGGGCTCAGGGACGTCACCGTCGATGATGCGTTGAGCCAATCCCTCGACGATCGCGGTCTTGCCGACGCCCGGTTCGCCGATCAACGTCGGGTTGTTCTTGGTGCGGCGACTGAGAATCTGGATAACGCGCTCGATCTCTTTCTCACGACCGATCACCGGGTCGAGTTTGCCTTCTGAGGCGCGCACGGTGAGATCGAACCCCAATTGATCGGTGAGCGGCGTTTTGCTTTCCTTCTTCTTGGCGGCTTTTTCCTGCGCCTGATTCTCCAGGATTGCCTTATTGGTCTCGGTGCGCACACGATCCAATGAGACGCCCAGGCTGCGCAGCACTTCCGTCGCGATGCCTTCGCCTTCCTGTACCAGGCCGAGTAACAGATGTTCGGTGCCGATGAAGGGGTGGCTTAACTGCCGCGCCTCCTCGACGGCCAACTCGATCACGTGCTTGGTGCGCGGGGTCAGCGTTGGCTTGCCGAACGGCGGGCGCGGGTTGCGCGGGGCCATTCGCTCGACGGCACGGCTGATTTCCGCGGCCGTAGCGCCCATATCGCGCAAGACCCGCGAAGCAATGCCGCTCTCTTCCATGACTAACCCCAGGAGGAGATGCTCTGTCCCGATGTAGTTGTGATTGAGCCGCACGGCCTGTTCCTGAGCGAGCTGCAACACCTGGCGAGCGTGTTTTGTAAAACGATCTAGGTTATCTGCCATTTCAGTTCATCCTTTGCGCGCGTCACGCAGAGAATGCTATCCCCCACTAGCATAGTCGATTGCGACACTCTCTTCAGTCAATCTGCTGCGCATTATAGCACATCTCGAGCGCAGCGTCGTAAGCGGGCATCCGCAAGTAGCAAAAAGGGGCAGCGCACATTGTGCCTCCGCCCCCTCGTGATGATGCTTGACGCACAAGTCGGTGTGCGTCGCTCAACCGATGCGCGTGCCCGCGCCGGCTGTGCTTATCAGTTTTTCAACGATTACTGTGCACCGGCAGGTTCTGGCTCGGCGACCCGGTCCCCTTCACTTAGCAGCGTCTCGGCTTCTTCTTGCCAATCGACTTCCACATACGCATCTTCCGAAGCCTGTCGCAAGCTGAGTCCGATGCGTCGCCGCTCAGGATCGATGCGGATCACGCGCACGTGAACCTCATCACCCTCCTGGACGACCTCCTTCGGGTGGCCGATCCGATAATCCGCCAACTCCGAGATATGGATGAGGCCCTCGATAGAGTCATCCACTTTGGCGAACGCGCCGAAATTGGTGAGCTTGGTGATCCTGGCGATGACGATCTGCCCCAGGGTGTAGGTCTGATCGATGACACTCCACGGTTCCGGGGTGAGGCGGCGCAGGCTCAACGCGATGCGTTTCTTCTCCTCGTCCACGCCGAGGATGTAGACCTGAACCTCCTGCCCAACGTGCAGCACCTCGGCAGGATGCTCCACCCGATGCCAGGCGATCTCCGAGAGATGGATCAGCCCGTCGGCGCCGCCGAGATCGACGAAGGCGCCGAACGCTGCCAGGCTGGTGACAATCCCCGTGAGAACGTCACCCTTCTTGAGCTCCGACAGCAGACGATCCTTCTGGCCCTGGCGAAAGTCTTTGGCGGCCGCGCGCTCTGATAATATCAGACGATTGCGCTGGCGGTCCAGTTCCACGACCTTGAGCCGCATCTTCTGACCGACCAGCTTGGCCCAGCGTTCCTCGGGATCGCCGTCGTTATCCTGCTGCGCCTGCCACCGCCCTGAGAGTTGTGATGCCGGCACGAAGCCGCGCACTTTGCCGACCTTCACAATCAGGCCGCCGCGGTTGTAGCCGGTCACGACCCCATCGAAAACATCCTGCGATTTGAGGAGCTCGTCCGCCTGCCGCCAATCTTGCTCCTGTTGCGCACGCTGAAGCGAGATCACGACGTTGCCGTCGCGGTCCTCCGGCTGGATGACGTAAGCCACCACCGAATCGCCTACGGTCAGACCGGTGAGGAAGACGCGATCCAGATGCTCCAGTTCGCGGCTATCCACCACGGCATCCGCTTTGTAGTGAATGTCTACGAAGATCTCACCCGGACTGATGCTGACAATGGTGCCATCCCGAATGTCGCCAGGGCGAAGTTTGGAGACGCCAAACTCCTCTGCCAGCAACGCCTCCATCGGGTTTTCCTCCGTTGCAGCCTGGGCTGACTGCATTGCCTGGTGTTTTTTCATGCGAAAGAGGGTTCCTCCTCCAGCGAAGACTGCCCAGAATTATAACGGGGGAACAGGTAAAACGCAAGCCGCCTGACATCGGAAGACGCTACAGGCTGACCTCTTGTCCGAGCCCCTTTTGGCGCGCAAGCTCATACACCTTCATGGCGGTCGAAACGTCCTGGATGGCGAGGCCGACCGACTTGAAGAACGTGATTTCGCCGGCATCCGCACGGCCCGGCTTGCCCGTCACGATCTCGCCGAGGTCGGCGTAGATGTGGTCGGCGGTGATCTCGCCGGCATTGATCGGCGTGACCAGGTCGCCGGCCTCTGCCAACGCCGCGCTCCGCAGATCGACGACCACTTTGCTGCGCTGGATCGTGAGCGAGTCCACCTCGCGCGCGTCGAGGGAGTGCGAGCCGATGCCGTTGATGTGCGTGCCGGGTGCGATCCATTGGCCGTCAAAGACCGGCGTCTTGCTCGTCGACGCTGTGACGATGATGTCGCAGCCCTCGACTGCATCGCGTGCGGTCGCCGCAGGACGCACCGCGATGCTCAACGCGGCGCTCATCTCCTGGCAGAACTTGCCGACGAGGTCTGTCATCGGGTCGTAGATGCGCGCCTCGATGATGGGCCGTACGGCGCACATGGCCCTGAGCTGCGTTTGCGCCTGGATGCCTGCGCCGAAGATGCCGACCACCTGCGCGTCTGGCCGGGCCATGTACCTGGTTGCCACACCGCTTGCCGCGCCGGTGCGCATCGCGGTCAAGAAGCCGCCATCCATGATGGCAAGCAGCTTTCCGGTGCGCGGGTCGTTCAGCAGGATGGTCGCCAGAATCGTCGGCAGTCCGTGTTGGCTGGGATTCTCAGGGTAGACGGTGACCACCTTCATACCCAGCGCATCCATCCCGCCGCCGATATAGGCCGGCATGAACAGCACGACGCCCTTGTGCTGCGGGATGCGGATGGGGGTGCGCAAAGGCAGTTGCGCGGTGCCCAGTTGCTGCTGGCGAAACGCTTCTTCGACTGCGTCAATCGCATCCGTCATGGTGAGTGCGGACGCAACGTCCGCGCGGGTGAGCAAAAGCGCCATGTGGTCCTCCAAAGATGTTGGGGCGGCCAGGCATCGGTTGGAACCGGCGCCTGACGCGCCAAACCGGTCTGAACCGGTTAATGCGCAACGGCGAACCCGGTTTCACCGGGGTTTGGTATGTCAGACGCCGAGTTCATTCGGCGGCGTGCTGCGGGACGTAGGCGACCATGTCGATCTCGACCAGCCCGCCCTTCGGCAATGCCTTGGCCGCCACCGTGGTGCGGGCCGGCAGGATGCCTGAGAAACGCTTGCCGTAAAGGGCATTCACGGTCTGGAAGTCGGCCATATCGACCAAAAAGATCGTCGTCTTCACGACATCGTCGAAGCTGGCGCCCGCCGCAGCAAGCACAGCGGCCAGATTATCCAACACCTGCTCGGTCTGGGCCTCCAGGCCTTCGCGCAGAATACCGGTGGCCGGATCGAGCCCGGTCTGGCCGGAGCAGAAGATAAAGTCGCCGGCTCGAATCCCCTGGCTGTAGGGACCGATGGCGGCGGGCGCGGAGGTTGTGGCAATTGCGGTTTTCATGATGGTTGGCCTCGGCGTGAAACGGGAAGCGTGAAACGTGAAACGTGATATGGGACTGTTACTCGTTACGTATCACGTATTACGTATTACGTATCACGTTTCACGTATCGCGTCTCTTCTACCCAACGACGATATTGATCAGCTTCCCGCCCGCGAAGATCACTTTGCGGACCGGCTTGTCCTCGATCCATTTCTGAACTGCCGGGCTGGCCAATGCCAGCTCGCGCGCTGCCTCTTCGCTGATGTCGGCCGGCGCTTCGATGCGATCGCGCAGCTTGCCGTTGACCTGCACTACCAGCGTGATCATATCGGCCTTTGCCAGCTCGGCATCAAACGTCGGCCAGGGGTGGACGTGGATGCTGCGCGCCCCGGTGAAGCGGCGCTGTGGCCGGTCTCCGACCGAGCCACCATGCCGCCGTTGCCACAGCTCCTCAGCGATATGCGGCATCTCAGGCGCCATCAGCAACAGCAGGCTGTCGATCGCTTCATCCCAAGCCGGCGTGCCATGGACCGCCGTCTCCTTCGCCTTCACCAGGTAGTTGTTGAACTCCATCAGCGCGCTGATGATCGTATTGAATTTGAATGCCTCGATATCTTCGCTGACCCGCTGGATCGTACGATGGGTGATGCGGCGCAGATCGCGCACCTGCGCCGCGCGATCCGCATCGCTGACTCCCGATCCCTGCCCCCTGCTCCCTGAATCGTCGACCACGCTCCACACGCGCTCCAGAAAGCGCTTTACGCCCTCGATACCCTGGAAGTTCCACGGGCCGCCCGCATCCCACGGGCCGATGAACATCAGGTATGCGCGTACGCTGTCGGCGCCGTATTTCTCGACCCACTCGTCGGGCGCTACCACGTTGCCCTTGCTCTTGCTCATGCGTTGACCGTCTGGCCCCAGGATGATGCCCTGGTTGAACAGCCGCAGCATTGGCTCCCGAAACGGCACTACGCCGATATCGCACAGCGCTTTGGTGAAGAAGCGCGTGTACAGCAGGTGCATGGTGGCATGTTCCGGCCCGCCGGTGTACTGATCGACCGGCAGCCAATAAGCGCCCTCCGCCGGATCCCACGGCGTATCAGCGCGGCTCAGCGGCTGACCGGCTTTCCAGTAGGGTGTGACATAGGCGTAGTTGTACCACGACGAGCACATGAAAGTGTCCAGCGTGTCGGTCTCGCGCCGCGCATCGCCGCCACACTTCGGGCAATTCACGTGTCGGAAACTCTCGTGGAATTTCAGCGCGTTTTCGCCCGTAGATGGGATGGCGTCGATGGGCAGCACCACCGGCAGATCCTCGTACGGCACCGGCACGACGCCGCACGCCTCACAGTAGATCATCGGGATGGGCGCGCCCCAGTAGCGTTGGCGGCTGATCAGCCAGTCGGCGTGCCGGTGAACGCGCCGGAATTGATCATCGTGCCGTATTCGTGATGATACAGCACGTCGCGATACCATTCGACCGCCCACCACATCTCCATCGTGGTGCGGAACTGCCGCGTGTAGTCGTAGCCGGCATGGCAGCGCGCCATGATCGCCGCATCGGCCTCGGTCGAGGTCAGCGCCAGCGGGCCATCCTCGAACACGACCTGCCAGCCGCGGCCCACGATGTCGCCCCAGTGCCCCGGCTTCAGATGGTTTTGCAGCAGCCGCGCATACGTCGCCACCTGGGCGTCGCCGTTCAGCGTCACGGCATAGAAATGACCGCGATCGGCAATCTCCAGCCATGCCCACTTCAGCCCGGCGTCGGTCAGTGCGCCGGCGAACCCACCCGTCACCGAACCTTCCCAGACCGCGCTCTTGGCGATCTGATCGGTGCGCTCGATGACCGGGATGATCGGCAGGCCGAACTTCAGCGCAAAGGCGAAGTCGCGGTCGTCGTGTGCGGGTACGGCCATGATCGCGCCCGTGCCGTAGGACATCAGCACATAGTCGGCGATCCAGATCGGGATACGCGCGCCGTTGACGGGGTTGATGGCGTAGGCGCCGGTGAAGATGCCGGTCTTCTCGCGCTCGGCCGCGCTGCGCTCGATATCGGTTTGGCGGCTGGCCTGGAATTGATAGGCAGCCACGGCCTCGCGATGCGTGTCGGGCGTCAGTTTGTCGACCAGTGTATGCTCCGGCGCCAGCACCATGAAGGTCGCGCCCCATAAGGTGTCGGGCCGGGTGGTGAACACAGGAATCAGGTCACAGGAATCAGGTGTCAGCATTCCACCATCACCTGCCCCCTGACTCCTGACCCCTGCAAACTGCACCTCCGCGCCTTCGCTACGATCACCAATCCAGTTGGTCTGCGCCGCGCGGATGCGCTCGGGCCAGTCAATGTTGTCGAACCGCTTCAGCTCATCGGCGTAATCCGTGATCTTGAAGAACCACTGCTCCAGTTCTTTCAGGATCACCGGTGTGCCGCAGCGCTCGCAGTGGCGGTCATCGCCCCACACCTGTTCGCGGGCCAGGGTGGTGTTGCACGTCGGGCAGAAGTTCACCGCCGACATCTTGCGATAGGCCAGCCCATGCTCGTACAGCTTCAGGAAGAACCACTGCGACCAGGCGTAGTAGCGCGGATCGCACGAGACTGCCTCGCGATCCCAGGCCCACATCGCGCCCATGCTGCGCAGTTGGCCGCGCATCCGCTCGATGTTTGCCATGGTCCACGTATGCGGGTGCGTGCCGCGTTTGATCGCCGCGTTCTCGGCCGGCAGGCCGAACGCATCGAACCCGATCGGGAAGAAGACGTTGTAGCCCTGCATGCGTTTGTAGCGCGCGGCCGCGTCGGACGGCGTCATCGCATACCAGTGCCCGATGTGCAGCTCGCCGGAAGGATAGGGCAGCATCGTCAGGAAGTAGAATTTGGGGCGGGTAGGGTCTTGCTTCGTCGCGTACAGCCCGACTTCGTCCCATGTCTTTTGCCATTTGGTTTCGATGTCTTGGGGGATGTATTTGTCTGCCATGATATCACCTCGCTGGATCTGGAAGCCGTAAGCCCGAAGCTGGCTCCCAGGTTCCAGCTTCTAGCTTCCGGTCAGGAATGTCACCGCCATCTCGTTGAACTTGTCCGGGTGCAGATGATGCGGCCAGTGCGTATGCCCTTCGAATACGACAAGCTCGCAGTTCGGCAGGGCGACAGCCAACGCCTGGCCGCTGGTAAGCGGCACGATTGGATCGTCCTCGGCCCAGGCGAGCCATGTGGGCTGGCTGACGGCGTCGTAGCGGCCAGCGGCGACCGTTGCCGGCTGGCAAGCCGCATCGACCAGCAGCAGGCGGCTCACGCGCTCCGGCGCAGCCAGCGCCAGCTCCAGCGCAATCAACCCGCCCCACGAAACGCCGCCCACATCCAACGTGCTGATGCCCAGCGCGTCCATCGCCTGCAACGCTACCCGCACCATCGGCTCCGGCGCCAAACGCTCCGGCCCCTCAGGTCGCGTCCCGGCCGATTGGCCCCAGCCGGGCCAATCCAGCGCGTAGACGCGACGCACTGCGGCGAACGCATCGATTTGCGGCTCCCACGTGCGCCAAGTCACATCGGCCCCTGCGCCGTGGAACAGCAGCAGCGGCCACGCCCTCGGCTTCCCGGCGGCGCGCACGTGCAGATCCCCCGCATCCGGCAGGATGGGCAGGAAGATGCTTTCGTGTTGGGGAGCCGTCTCGAAGATAGACATGGCTGCTATTCCGCTGCGAATTGTGGATCGCGGATTCTTTTCTCTGATCCGCAATCCACAATCGTAAATCCGCAATAAAATAGAAATCCCCTTCGCCACGACAGGGACGAAGAGGACTCCGCGGTACCACCCTGGTTGTCGGTTCAGGTGGACCTGAGGGGATTCGAACCCCTTACCTCTTGAATGCCATTCAAGCGCTCTCCCAATTGAGCTACAGGCCCATGAACAATCCGACCAC
>JALOOE010000500.1 GCA_025454565.1 Anaerolineae bacterium | reverse complement strand
CGGGGTTTACGCACGCTGGCCAGACGGCTCCAAATGCAACAACCCTTACCTTCCTTCTATCGCGTTTGCCCCATGATGAGGAACTGATAGGTGGTAAGGCGCTGACCCTCAACGCCGAGAACATCGACGTGCATCGCGACTGGACCAGCGACGAAAACCGGCTGCGGGCCGACGAAGCGCAGGCGCGCTTTGCATGCATCTGGCGCAACGAAAACCCCAGCCTGAAGGTCCTGACGCTGCCGGAAGCGGTGAAACAACGCCTCATCACCATCGCCGAACGGATCAGCCGCCGACCTCGGGAAATCGACGGTTCCAGCGCGGTTCCCCTGGAAACGCCGCCGCCCTCCACGCTGGAGCGACTGCGCTTTGCCCTGCTGCGCGACGGCCCACTGCTGCCCAACGGCCAGTATGTCGGCATGGCGACCGCGCCAGTGGAACCCTGGCCGCACCAAGCCGTGGTGGCGAAACGCCTCATCGACGCCTGGCCGTACAGTTACCTGCTCTGCGACGAGGTGGGCCTGGGCAAAACCATCGAAGCCGGATTGGCGATTCGCTCGCTGGTTCTGTCGGGACTGGCGAAACGGGTGCTCATCAGCCCACCGGCCAGTCTCACCGCCCAGTGGCAACGGGAAATGGCCACCAAGTTCTTGCTGCCCTTCGGTCGCGCCCTGACCGGCCCGCAACCGCGCCATGCCTGGCTGCTCCCCATTGCAGAAGAACGCCCGGCGGACTCCCTCTACGCGCCGGACCTGACCATCGTCTCGACCGGTCTGCTGGCGCGCGCCGACCGCCGTCTGGAACTGCAACAGGCTCAGCCGTTCGATATCGCGCTGATCGACGAAGCCCACTATGCCCGGCGCAAGAATTCGACCCAGGGGACGCGCGTGGAGCCGCGCTACGGGAATCTCTACCAGACCCTCGACGACGTACTGCGCGACAAGGCGCGCAGCCTGTTGCTCGCCACGGCCACGCCCCTGCAACTCGATCCCGTGGAAGTCGCGGACCTGATCCGGCTCACCCGCCGCGTCGGACCGTTTCAATACGACCCAACCCTCGTCAACTCGTACTACGCCTTACTCGGCAAGCTGGTCCGCAGCGAATCCCTGAAACCGCTGGAATGGGACAGCCTGCGCAGAGCGGTGCGCGCCGCCGAGGCGCAGGACCCGCTGCTGTGGGACTACGTGCAGCGGGCCGTGATCGACAGCTTCTCGCGTTACGACATTGAGGACTGGCTCGCCACCGGCGCCCCGCCCCTGGGCAGCGAGGAGGGCGTGCGGCGACTGGCATTTGCCGTCTCCCCGCTCTCTCGTGTCATGTTGCGCCACTCGCGACCCTTGCTGGAACTGTACCGCGCCCGGGGCCAGCTCACGGCCAACCTGGCTCAACGGGTGATCCTGCCCCTCCAGCCGATCCATTTCACGCCCCAGGAAGCGCAAGCCTACCAGCAGCTTGAAGACTATTGCGCCGGACTCGCCCGGCAGATCAATCCGAGCGAAAAAGGCAAGAAAAATCCCTATGCGCTCGGCATGATGCTCAGTTTCCTGCGCCTGCGCTTCGCGTCCAGCCTGTTCGCCATCCGCGAGTCCCTGCGCCGGCGGCTGGAGAAGGTGAATGCGACTTTGAAGCACCTGGTGCGCGCAGAAGAACTCGAACTGGATGAGCTATCCATAGCCGATTGGCTCGACGAAGGCGAAGGCGACGAAGCCGCCGTGACCCTGCTGCTCAGGGATCGCGCGCCGGAGGACCTGCTCTGGGAGCGGGATCAGCTCAAAGCGATGCTCGGCAACCTCAATGACCTGAACGTCACGTCCTCCAAGATGCAGCGCCTGCTGGAATACCTCAACAAGCGCCGCCAGGTCGGCGGGCGCATCGAGCAGACGGTCATTTTCACTCGCTTCTACGATACCCTGACGGACATCGTGCGCCGCCTGCGGCAGGCCGATCCCTACCTGCGGGTCGGAACCTATTCAGGGCAAGGCGGCGCGTACTTCAACCCGCGCACCGGGCGCATGACTCAGGTGGATCGGGAGGAGATCAAGCATCGCTTCCTGCGCGGGGAAATCGATGTATTGGTTTGCACCGACGCCGCCGCCGAGGGTCTCAACCTGCAAACCGCGAACCTGCTGGTCAACTTCGATCTGCCCTGGAACCCGATGAAAGTGGAGCAGCGCATCGGTCGTATCGACCGTATCGGCCAGCGGTACGCGACCATCTACGTTTGCAACCTGTGCTATCTGAATTCCGCCGAGGAGATCGTTTATGGTCGTCTGCTGGCGCGACTGAGTCAGGCCGGCGCGGTGGTCGGCGCGCAACAACTCGCTCTGCTCCCGGTCACGCAGCAGGAGTTCCAGGAACTGGCGGCAGGCCAGCTCAAGGAGAGCGAACTGGAGAAACGCGCCATCGAACGCGCCGCCCTCACCCGACATCGCCAGGCCAGCATGGAGATTCCACCCGAAGAACTCTACGGGATTTACCAGCGACTTTCCGAACACGCGCCGGAGGAACAACCACCGGTCGATCTGGACGCCATTGGGTGGACGCTGGCCCACTCGATCTATCTGCGCGACCTGGGATGCGCGGTACATCCCGATCCTGCCGTGCGTTGCCTGATTCTGAACAACATTCCCGGCGTACCGGATGGAACAGCGCTGACGGTTTGCCGTGAGATCTATGAAACGGGCCTCCCGGAACTGGAGGGTCGTCTGCACTTCGCGAGCTACGGCGATCCGGTCTTCGACGCCGTGCTGGCGCACCTGGCGTCATTCCCCTTGCCGGAATGCATCCAGCGCCTGGCGATCCGGGACGAGGCGTTCGGTGCGACCACCGCTGCTTACGCGATCACCACCGTCGGCGGCGGGTTGCGTCTGGTCCGAAGCTACGCGGATCTCAATGAGTTACCCATCGACGAGGACGGCAAGATTGCAGAATTAGCCATCCAGCCGCTGCGCAAGCGACTGGAGACAGTAGCAAAAATCCGCTCGGACCGCTGTCGGGGCGTTCAAAAAATTGAGGCGCTCAACGAAAAGATCGCGCGCTCGCAACTCGTCCTGGCTTATCTGATCGCCCATAATCTGATGCGCAGCCGGCAGAAAACCGGCTGCGGAACGGACCGGTTCTGGCAGGAATTGAGCGCCATGGAGCAAGGCTAGTACAACACCCCGTAAATACGTCCCCCTCTTCTTTTAGGCTGCTAGCGGGCGCCCGGTGTATATCCACTTGAAAGGTTTTGCCATAGTTTTGTTGAAAAA
>JALOOE010000499.1 GCA_025454565.1 Anaerolineae bacterium | reverse complement strand
CCGGATTGGACCGCTGCGGTGCGCGATGCGGTGGCTGATGCGCGACTGGCGCTCGATTGGGTGCGCGCCAACGCCGCCGCCTACCGGATGGATGCGCGGCGCATCGTGCTGGCGGGCGGCTCCGCGGGCGGGATGATCGTACACAATCTGTGTCACGATCCGGAGTCGCCGGTGGATGCTGGCCGCGACGGCATCTGCGCCGCGGTCAGCCTGTGGGGGCCGCCCCGACCGGAGGCTCGCCTTTTTGCGGGCGTGAATCCGCGCTGCCCGCCAACGCTCTTCATCCACGGCACGGCCGACGCGCTTGTGCCGTACCACCTCAGCCCGGAGCTGCTCGCCGAGTTGAATGCGGCGGGCGTGGAGGGCGCGCTGCTCACCTTTGAGGGCGCGCCGCATACGCCGGTGATGCACATGGATGAGATCATTGCGGCCATCGCCAGTTTTCTGGATGATCACAGTGATTGACGGCCTCACCGCGTAGACACAAAGACTCCAAGGGCATGATGGATGAAAATGCCCTTCGTATTCTTCCAGTTCTGTGTTTTGGTGGTGAATGGACTGATTTCAGGAGGGAAATATGTCACTCGGTCAAACTTATCCCGCCGAATGGAGGCGCTATGCTGACCCCATTTCCGGCGCGCAGATCACGCAACTGACCAATTACAAAACGCACAGCCACCATCTCTACTTCACCAACCCCGGCTGGTATGCCGGCGGAAGCAAGCTACTGGTCGGCTCGGATCGGGGCAACCGCACGAACCTGTGGGGCGTGGATCTGGCGGACGGCTCGCTCACGCAGTTGACCGACCTGCCGGAGCTGACGCGCGAGCCGACCCTGCTCGACACCAGCAAGAATCCGCTGCGGGAAGAAGCCTATATGTGGGTCAACAAGGTGCTGCTGGCGGTCAACCTGGAGACGTTCGCCGTGCGTGAGCTTTACCGCGCGCCGGCCGAGTTCACCACCACCATGACCAACGTCACCTCGGATGGCCGCTACGTCTGCACCGGGCTGTACGAGGATCTCTCCAATCGTTTCCGGGTCAACCTTGACCACGGCTACATCGGCTTTCGGGAGTATTGGGAGGCGAAGCCGCTCTCGAAGGTGCTGCGCATCTCGGTGGATACAGGCCAGGTCGATGTGGTGTGGGAGGAGCGGTCGTGGGTCGGCCACATCAACACGTCGCCCACGCAGCCGCATCTGCTGACCTTCTGCCACGAGGGGCCGTGGAACCTGGTGGACTGCCGCATCTGGGGTCTTGATATGGGCACGGGCCAGGCGTGGAAGATCCGGCCGACCGTGGCGGGCGAGTCAGTCGGCCACGAGTACTGGTTTGAGGATGGTATTCACATCGGTTTCCACGGTCAAAGTCAGGGCCAGACGATCTACGGCAGCATCCGCTACGACAACACCGAGCATATCGAGGCGCCGTTCCCCGTCGAGCGGTCGTGGCATTTCAGCTCCAACAACCTGGATAGGATCGTGGGCGACAGCGACGAGCGCAAACCCTATTTGCTGCTATGGCGCTTCCGAGATGGCGCGTTCGAAGGGCCGCGCATCCTGGCGCAGCATCGCGGCTCGTTCCACGTGCAGATCGTCCACGTCCATCCGCGCTTCACACCGGACGGCAAACAGGTGCTTTACACCGCCGACCCGGACGGCTATGGACAGGTGTATCTGGTCGATGTGCCGGAGTTCGAATCGTTGCCGGTTTTGGAGGGCGACAAGGCGAAGGGGTAGTCAGGCCTGGGAGATCTCATCACAATCGAAGGCCACCGGGAACGGTTCTGAAAGCCCGCACCGGCGGCCTGCCTGTGGCAGGTGCGATAGTTATCGAATCACATCTCCCACCGCGATCATCACATCGGGAAACGCCAACGGGCTTATTGTCTCACCGGGCAGCGCTTTGCGCAGCAGCTTGTAGCCGGCCGGCGACGGCTCGCGGTAGACCTCAAGCCAGTCCATGGACAGGTCGGCCAACCAAGTCTCAATGATGCCCGCGTTGGCGTAGGCGCGCACCTTGACATCGCGATCGTAGTCGGCTGTTGAGTCGCTCACCTCGATAATCAGCAGCACCTCAGCGGCCGTGGGATGCGAAGCCGCATAGTCATCCTCACGTGGGGTAAGTATTGTGAGGTCGGGTTGCGGTTCCGATAAGTCATCAAGTTGCAGAGGATCTTGTACACCAATCAGCGCACGATCCTGAAACAGGCGTCCCAGGATCCGATTCGTTCGTTTGACCGTAGCGGCATGCCTCGTTCCGATGGGCGACATCATGACGAGATCTCCTCCTATGAGTTCCACGCGGTCATCCTCGCCGAAGATGCCAGAATCCATCAACTGATGATATTCGGCCACCGTGAATCGCCGGCGGAGTGCAGACATCAGTGGCTCCATCCGCTCAGGCCGATTGGTAGCATACGGCTGCCCCATGGCGACGCCGCCTCCCTTGGCTTTGTCGGTTGTCAACCCAGCCATTGATTCCCTCCGTTGCAGCGCACAACCCAGCCACCTTACTCCTCAATGCATTTTGATTCTACCACGCCCCCAGAGGGGATACAATCCCCAACCGGCAGGAAATCGGCTCCTCTTCGCCACTTGTGGTAGAATATCCTCTACCTGTTTGGGAAAGGGCCTGTCGAGGAATGGACATAGATGGGGATTGGCGTAAGGGCTCCAGCGATACCATGCCGATGACTCCGTTGGCTGCGCCGCAAGGTGGGACCGACCGCAGACTGGCGATGCGCTACGCGCCGATCCTGCGCTTCGACGCCAACGAGCCGTTTCTCCCCCTGGCGGCCGGCTACACCATCTTTCGCGAGAGCGGGGCATCGCCGTCGTTCCAGCGCGGCCGGGTGATCGACCTGGCGCCGGAGGGCGAGTCCCCGGCCGCACTTGCCATCGAGTACGCGATCTGGTGGGACTGGGACATCGGCCATCTGTATGAGCTGGAGCACGCGTGGGTTTATGTGGACGCGCAGGGCCAGGTCGTGCGCGCTGAGGCGAGCTGGCTGGCCGGCGTGGGCGGGGTGCTGCTGGCGCCCTACATCGCGAGCCAGGTGCGGGGCACGCCGCTGGCGCACCGCCTGGCGCACACCTATCTGTCGCAGCGCGGCTTTGAGCCGAGTTGGGACTTCTCTCAGCGCTTCGGATTCACGCCGGAGATGCTTATCCCCTGGCCCGCGCTCTGCGAGTGGATGCCGGGCCGCGTCAACGCGATCCTCGATCGGCTGGCCGCGGAGATTTCGCCGTCGGAGTATCGATTTCTGCGCATCGGGCATCGCGGCGCGGCGGCCCACGCACCCGACAACACGCTGCTGGGCATCCGCCGGGCTGCAGCCCTCGGCGCGGACATGGTCGAGATCGACGTGCAGCGCACGGTCGACCGGCAGGTTGTGCTCGCCCACGACGTGCATCTGCGCGATGCGGCCGGTTGCTATTGGCCGGTTGGCCGGAGCACGCTGGCTGAACTGGCCGCGATTGACCTGGGCGAGGGGGAACGCATACCGACGTTCGCCGAGGCGGTCGAGACGTGCCGGAACGAGCAGCTCGGCGCGTACATCGAGCTGAAGGATAGCGGCGCGATCCCCGGCGTGCTGACGACGCTGCGCGAGACGGGCTTTGCCGGCCACTGTATCCTCGGCTCATTCCGCCCCGACTGGTTGGCGGAAGTGAAGGCGGCTGTGCCCCAGGTTGTCACATCGGTCCTTTTCAGCGCGCTGAATGTGGACCCGGTTAAGCTGGCGCAGGCGGTCGGCGCGAGCTTCGTCCATCCATGCTGGGAACGCTATCCGCATCCCAGCAGCCTCCTCACGCCGGAGTAGATCGCCGGGCTGGCCCGCGTGGGCGTGGACGGCATCTGCAGTGACGCGCCGGAGTTGTTGATTCAGATAGAGAATTGAACCACGGAGACACGGAGAAAACGGAGGCGAAAGATAACCTGGGATCGGCTCCGTGCCCTCAAGTGTCTCCGTGGTTAACCCTTTTGCCAAGGAGGAAGAGATGACCCGAAAACGTTATGCCCAGGTGGGCGTTGGAGATCGTTCGTTCATGTATTCGCTCGCCGTCGGCGAGCAATATCGTGACACCAGCGAGTTGGTGGCGTTGTGCGACAACAACCTCGGCCGGCTGCGCACGCGCGCCGATTGGGCGGCCGCCCGACACAGTGATCGTCACGTCGAAGGATGCCACGCACGACCAGTACATCTGCCGGGCGATGGAGTTGGGGTGCGACGTGATGACCGAAAAGCCGATGACCACGGATGAGCACAAGGCGCAGCGCATCATCGACACGCAGAAGCGCACCGGCCGGAAGTGCACCGTCACCTTCAACTATCGCTACTCCCCGCCGCGCACGCAGATGAAGGATCTGCTGATGTCGGGCATCATCGGGAACATCGTATCGGTGGACTTCCACTGGGTGCTCGACACGCGCCACGGCGCCGACTACTTCCGCCGCTGGCATCGCAACAAGGCGAATTCCGGCGGGCTGCTGGTGCACAAGGCGACGCATCATTTCGACCTGATCAACTGGTGGCTGTCGGATGTGCCGGAACGCGTCTACGCCGAGGGTGCGCGCAACTTCTATCGCCCGGAAACGGCCCAGCGCTACGGCTTCACGCAGCGCGGCGAGCGATGTCTCGACTGCGCGGAAGCCGAGAAGTGCCCGTTCTACCTCAACTTGCGCGCCTACCCCCGGTTGGTCGAAACCTATCTGAACAACGAGAAGTTCGACGGCTACTTCCGGGATCGCTGCGTTTTCAGCGGCGACATAGATATCGAGGATACGATGCACCTGGCAGTGCGCTACCGGGGCGGCGCGACGATGAGCTATTCGCTCCACGCGTTCAGCCCCTGGGAAGGGTACACCGTGTCGATCACCGGCACAAAGGGGCGGATCGAGCATGTGGCACAGGAGACGGTCTACATCAGCGGCGACGGCACGGTGCCCGGCGAGCTCAAACCGGAAGGGACGCGCATCCGCATCTTCCCGCACTTCCAGTCGCCCTACGAGGTGGATATCTGGCAGGCCGGCGGCGGGCACGGCGGGGCCGATCCGGTGATGCTTGGCGTGCTGTTCGATCCGGCGACCGGGCCGGACAAGTATCTGCGCGCGTCCGATCAGCGTGGCGGCGCATGGTCCATCCTGACCGGCATTGCCGGCAACCGCTCGATGGAGTGGGGCCGCCCCGTGCGGATCGACGAGCTGGTGCATGGGCTGGAGGTGCCGGACTACCCGGCCATGCCCGGTACTTCGGAGCCGATCGACCCGCTGCCGCTGAAGCACTCGAAGGCCGCGCGGCGATCAGAGTAACGCATTCAATATCAAATCATCAGGAGACGTAACATCATGGATCGCGTAAGAATGGGAATCATCGGTCTCGGCGTCCAGGGCAGCTACCATGTGGCGCTGTTCAAACAGGGCAAGATCGAGCGGGCCGAGGTCACGGCCGTGTGCGACATCGTGCCGGAGAAACTGGCGCCCTACAGCGACACCAAGACCTTCACCAGCAGTGAAGCAATGATCCGCTCCGGCGACGTAGATGCCGTGCTGATCGCCACGCCGCACTATGACCACACCACCATCGGCATCGACGCGCTGCAGCACGGCGTCCATGTGCTGGTGGAGAAGCCGATCTCGGTGCACGTCGCCGACGCGCAGAAGCTCATCGCCGCGCACACCGATCCGAAGGTAATCTTCGCCGCGATGTTCAACCAGCGCACCGATCCGAAATACATCAATACCAAGCAGTTGATCGCGTCGGGCGAACTGGGCGAAATACGTCGCGTGCAGTGGACCATCACGGACTGGTTCCGGCCCGAGGCGTACTATGCGTCGGGCGGCTGGCGCGCCACGTGGCAGGGTGAGGGCGGCGGCGTGCTCCTCAACCAGTGCCCACACAACCTCGATCTACTGCAATGGCTCTGTGGGATGCCGAACAAGATGCTGGCCTTCTGCCGCCTCGGCAAGTATCACAACATCGAAGTGGAAGACGATGTGACCGCGTACTTCCAGTATCCGAACGGCGCGACCGGCGTCTTCATCACCACGACCGGCGAAGCGCCCGGCACCAATCGCCTGGAGATCGCGGGCGATAACGGCAAAGTCGTCCTGGA
>JALOOE010000498.1 GCA_025454565.1 Anaerolineae bacterium | reverse complement strand
GGCGTGTTGAGCGACGAGGAATTTGCCGCGGCCAAGCAAAAGCTGCTGGCCGGGTAAGGGACTTGCGCATTGGTTGCCCAACCAGCTCTGGCCGGTCTCTGACCGGGCCAGGGCGAGTGGGCAACCTCTCTATCTCTATCTAGGAAAGGAAAAGGCATCAAAATGAGGTCCAACAACTCCGGGTGTATGACCGCGCTCGTCGCATCGTTCTCACGCATCGTGCTGCTGTTTTACTGGATTGCCCGCCCGGTGCAGATGAACGCCACATTCAACACGTTCATCCTCCCGTGCCTCGGCTTTCTGTTCCTGCCGTTCACGACGCTGATGTATGTGCTACTGTGGACGCCCAAGGTGGGCATCCAGGGCCTGGACTGGCTGTGGTTGTTCCTGGCGGTCATCATTGACCTTGCCAGCATCGCCGGCGCTGGGGCGGCCAACCGCAATCGCATCCCCGCTGGCTATCCAGGCTCGTACGCAGAGAAGGAATTAGCGGCGGCGCCAGCGCCGGCCCAGCCGACTACAGTGACACAGCCTGCACCGGCGCCCGCCCCGGCCGCGCCGGACAAGCCGACGGACTCGAAGCCGCAATAAGCTGAAAACACACAGCGCTGCTAGGTCTCCGTCTCGCAGAGAGCCGACTTGAGGCGCACCTCTCGTCCGTGCTCCTGCGAGGCGGATGTCTCTGCCGGCAGATCGTGCCACATCATCTCTATCTCTATCTCTATCTCTCTCTCTATCTCTGAAAGGAAAGGGTACCATGAGAAACCGCAGTTCCTCAGGATGCTTGACCGCTTTCATCTCAATGTTCGCACGCATCATGCTGCTCTTCGTCTGGATCGCCCGACCGGTGATGGTGAACGCCACCTTCAGCACCTTCATTATCCCGTGTCTCGGCATCGTGTTCCTGCCGTTCACGACGTTGATGTATATTCTGCTCGTGCAGGGCGTCGGCGCCATTCAGGGCCTCGACTGGCTGTGGCTCGGCCTGGCGGTCATCGTGGACATGGCCAACATCGCCGCGGCCGGCGCATCCAACCGCAACTACATCCCTGCCGGCTATCCCGGCGCGTACCCGCGGGACCCGCAGCGCTAGACGGCGGTTCGCGCGCCTCCTCGAAGTGGGGGCGAAGCATGTCCAGGCGCGTCTGCCGCGACGAGAGATGGCGCTGCGGACCAGAGCGCCAGGCTAATGCCGGACGCAGGTAGGAATGCTTCGCTCCTGCTCTATATATCGTAAAGAGTTGCGCCACCCGAGGCGTGACCGAATCCGGATCGGGTGTTAAGTCCACACGAAGGGAGTGTCTGACTATGGCAGCCGCAGCCACACCAGCGAAGCCGGCCAAACCGGCCAAAAAGAAGTTCTCTTTTCCCACCGCTTTCACCATCCTGTTCCTTCTGCTCATCCTGATCGCGCTCGCCACCTGGCTCATTCCCGCCGGCACGTATGACTACAACGCGGACGGCGAACCGATCCCCGGCACCTATCACCAGGTGCCATCCAACCCGCAGAAGCTGCTGTCCAGCGCGCTCAAGGGACCGATCAACGGCATGTACGGCATCGAGGACGCCTCCGGCAATGTGGACGTCTGGAATTCCGGTGAGCTGTTTGGCGCCATCGATGTCGCCATGTTCGTGCTCATCATCGGCGGCTTCCTGGGCGTGACGATGAAGACCGGCGCCATCAACGCCGGCATCGCCTTTGTCGTCAGCAAGCTCAAAGGCAAAGAGAAATGGATGTTCCCCATCCTGATGACCATCTTTGCCATCGGTGGCACGAGTTACGGGATGGCCGAAGAGACGCTGGCCTTCTATGCCCTGATCATCACCGTGATGCTCGCCGCCGGATACGACGGACTCAGTGCTGGCGCCCTGATCCTGCTGGGCGCCGGGATCGGCGTGCTGGGATCGACGGTCAATCCCTTTGCCACCGGCATCGCCTCGGGCTTCGCCGGGACGACTATCAGCGAGGGGCTGATCGGGCGCATCGTTTTGCTGGTGGTAGGCACGGCCATCGGCATCTTCTTCGTCATGCGCTATGCCGAAAAAGTCAAAAAGGATCCGACCAAGTCGCTGATCTACGACCAGAAAGCCGAGAATGAGAAGCAGTTCATGTCCGGCAGCGCCGAAGGCACAGATTTTGGGAAATTCACCGGCCGCCACAAGGTGATTCTGGTTCTCTTCGTGCTCGCCTTCGTCGTGATGGTCTACGGTGTGATCCCGTGGGAAGACCTGGGGTTTGCGATCCCAACGTGGTGGTGGTGGTTCCCGGAAATGACAGCCTGCTTCCTCTTCTTCGGCATCCTGATCGGCATCATCGGCAAGCTGCCGGAGAAGGTTCTGGTCGATACCTTCGTCGACGGGGCCAGGGATATGCTGGGCGTGGCGCTGATCATCGGCGTGGCGCGCGGCATCACCGTGATCATGAACAACGGTCTGATCACCGACACCGTACTGTATTGGGCGGAGCAGGCGGTCTCCGGGCTGAGCAGTGTGGCCTTCATCATCGT
Organism: Anaerolineae bacterium; assembly: GCA_025454565.1. Classification (GTDB taxonomy): domain Bacteria; phylum Chloroflexota; class Anaerolineae; order CG2-30-64-16; family CG2-30-64-16; genus JALOOE01. The sequence continues at coordinate 744 of JALOOE010000498.1, read as the reverse complement.
CATGTACCTGCTCTACATCCCGTTGTCGTTCCTGATCCCCTCAAGTTCCGGCCTGGCGACGGTGTCTATGCCGATCATGGCGCCGCTGGCGCAGTTCTCCGGAGTGCCTAGCTACCTGGTCGTCACCGCCTTCCAGGCAGCCAACGGCCTGGTCAACCTGGTGACACCGACCTCGGCGGTGGTGATGGGCGGCCTGGCGATCGCCCGCGTTGGCTACGGCGTCTGGTTGCGGTTTGTGCCGGTGGTGCTGGTATTGTTGATGATCCTCAGCATGCTGGTGTTGGCGGTGGGCGCGCTGGTCTGATAAGCGGACGCGGACGAGCGCGGAGCGACGCGGATCGTCTGCCCAATCGCTCGCAGTGCCTGCTTGGGCATGTCAGGCTCGCAAGTTCGGGGGACACGAGCCGTCTATCGATAGGGAGATGAAAAATGGCTTTCAACCTACGCAACCGGAGCTTCGTCAAGGAGCTCGACTTCACCCCGGAGGAGCTCAAGTTCCTCCTCAAGCTGTCCGCCGACCTGAAGGCAGCCAAATACGGCGGCTACGAGCAGCCGCGCCTCAAAGGCAAGAACATCGCGTTGATCTTCGAGAAGACCTCGACCCGCACGCGCTGTGCGTTCGAGGTGGCAGCCTATGATCAGGGCGCGCACGTCACCTACCTGGGGCCGGACGGCACACAGATCGGCCACAAGGAATCGATGAAAGACACCGCCCGCGTGTTGGGCCGCATGTACGACGGCATC
>JALOOE010000497.1 GCA_025454565.1 Anaerolineae bacterium | reverse complement strand
CGACGCTTAGGCGGGGCATGATATGCTTTATGTTAATATCTCGTCAGCCAGAGATCGACTCTGGCTCCCACCGCTTGCCCGCCACAGGCTGGCTGTTAGCGGAAAGTAGAGATGACGGTGTATCATCAAGTGCAACCGGCACTTCAGCGTTTCACCAATCGCCGCTTATGATCAGCGTACCGAGGTATTTGCATGTCCAAAGCTCCCACCGTCGCCCTCGAATCCACCGTCATCTCCCACGGCCTGCCCTACCCGCACAACCTGCGGCTGGCGTTGCGGCTGGAGGAGATCGTGCGCGAGGGCGGCGCGACGCCGGCCACGGTCGGCATTATTGCCGGTGAGATCATCGTCGGGTTAAGCCATGCGCAGATCGAGCACCTGGCAACCGCGCCAAACGTGCGCAAGGTCAGCCGCCGCGACCTGCCGATCGTCGTGGCGCGCAAACTCGACGGCGCGACGACGGTGGCCACCACCGCCTGGGCCGCACATCGCGCCGGCGTCCAGGTCTTCGCGACAGGCGGCATCGGCGGGGTGCACCGCACCGAATTGCGGATCGCGGATTGCGGGTTGCGGATTGCCGATACTGGACTGCTCTCCACTGATGTTTCAGCCGATCTCCCTGAGTTGGCACAGACACCCATCATCGTGGTGTGCGCCGGGGCCAAGGCGATCCTGGATCTGCCGGCGACGCTGGAGTGGTTGGAGACGCACGGTGTGCCGGTGGTCGGCTACGGGGCGGACGAGTTCCCCGCGTTCTACAACCGGTCGAGCGGGCTGCCGGTGGATGTGCGCGCCGACACACCGGAGGAGGTCGCGACGCTATTCCGGGCGCAGCGAGCGCTAGGGCTGCCGTGTGGGATGCTGGTGACTGTGCCCGTGCCGGAGGAATTCGAGCTGCCTGCCGAGCAGATGGAGGCGGCGATAGGTCAGGCGTTGGCCGACGCGCAAGCGCAAGGGATCAAGGGCAAGGCGCTGACGCCATTCCTGCTGGCCCGCATCAGCGAGCTGACCGGCGAGGCCAGCCTGCGGGCGAACCTGGCGCTGCTGGAGAATAACGCGCGGGTGGGGGCGGAGATCGCAGTGAGCTTGGCAAAGCCGTAAGCGCGACGTATAATACCCCTGAACGCATCATCTGTTTGGCTGTGAGTCCGGAGATTCTGCCGTGACCGTTCAGACACACTCGACAGCCGCGCCACGCAAGACGCCTGCGTCGCTCCCCGCGCAGGGCGGGCCGGCCGCGCAGGGGCAACGGCTGCCACCCCTCAACGCGGGCGATCAGCTCACGCGCGCCGAGTTCGAGCGGCGTTACCTGGCGCATCCCAATATCAAGAAGGCAGAACTGATCGAAGGAATGGTCTACATGCCGTCGCCCACGCGCCTCACCCAACACGGTCAGCCCCATTCAGATATCGTCACCTGGTTGGGCGCTTACCGTGCAGCCACGGCAGAAGTCCGGGCGGCAAACAACACAACGGTGCGCCTCGATAACGAAAATGAAGTTCAGCCCGACGCGCTGCTGTATCGGACGAGGGGCGGACGGACCCAGGTATCGGAAGATGATCACCTCGCGGGGCCGCCGGAGTTGATTGTGGAGATCGCCGCTTCCAGCGCGGCCTACGATCTACACGTCAAGCGCCGCGTCTATCAGCGCGTGGGCGTGCAGGAATACCTGGCGCTGCAAGTCTACGAGCAACGCGCCGACTGGTTCGTGTTGCACGAAGGCGTATATGAGACTCTGGCCGCCGACGAGAACGGCGTGCTGCGTAGTGAAGCATTCCCTGGACTGTGGCTGAATGTCCCGGCATTCTGGGCCGGCGACCTGGCCGCGATGCTGGCAAACCTGCAGGCAGGGTTAGCCTCCCCGGAGCACACGGCGTTTGTAGGAACGACGGGATAGACCTGGGCATGTCGCCCGCACAACCGATAAGTGAGGCGCCGGCACCCTGACGGGCAGGCCGGCGCCTTTCGTGCCATCTGCCATTCGCACTCTGCTATTTGCCGCTCGCCGACCTGCTGATCTCTCCCATCGGCAACTCCACCGCAATCGGCTCGGGCGGCCGGGCGGAGAAGATCGGCTCGGTCCTGCCGTCATCGGCTTCCCGCACATCCACCACGATCGTGTCCCCTTCCTGGAACTCACCGGACAACAGCCGTTTGGCGAGCGGGTTCTCCACGTGGCGCTCCAGGGTGCGGCGGACGGGGCGGGCGCCGAACTGCGGGTCGTATCCTTCCTTCGCCAGCCAACGCCGCGCGGCGTCGGTCAGCTCGATCTTGACGCCATGGTCGGCCAGCCGTTCGGCCACCGCGTGCATCTGCAGATCCACGATCTGCATCACGTGCTCCTGCGTCAACCCGTGGAAGATGATGATCTCGTCGATGCGGTTCAGGAACTCGGGCCGGAAAGCCTTCTTCAGCCCGCTTTCGATATCCTCCCGCAACCGCCGCTCCTGCTCGCTCAGTTCGTCGCTGCGCAGGAAGCCGATCGGCCCGCCCTTCCCTACGTAGTTGGTGCCGATGTTCGAGGTCATGATGATCACGGTGTTGCGGAAATCGACGACGTGCCCCTGGCCATCGGTCAGCCGGCCGTCCTCCAGGATTTGCAGCAACGAGTTCCACACCTCCGGGTGCGCCTTCTCGATCTCATCGAACAGGATCACCCGGTAGGGCCGGCGGCGCACCGCCTCGGTGAGCTGGCCCCCCTCGTCATAGCCGACGTAGCCGGGCGGCGCGCCGAACATCCGGCTGACGGTGTGACGCTCCTGGTACTCGCTCATGTCGATGCGGATCAGCGCCTCTTCGTCGTCGAACAGGAACTCGGCGAGCGCCTTGGCCAGCTCGGTCTTGCCCACGCCGCTGGAGCCCAGGAAGATGAAGCTGCCGATGGGTCGCTTCGGGTTCTTGAGCCCGCTGCGCGCCCGGCGCAGCGCATCGGCCACGGCCTTGATCGCCTCGTCCTGGCCGACGATGCGGCGATGCAGCTCTTCCTCCATGCGCAGCAGCTTGGCCGTCTCGCCTTCCAGCATCGTGTTCACGGGGATGCCGGTCCACCGGGCGACGACGGTAGCGATGTCCGACGCTTCGACGACATCGTCCAGGTTGCTGGCCTCCCGCCAGGCGTCGCGGTCGGCGTCGTATTGGCTGGCGATCTTCAGCCGCTCGCTCTTTACTTCGGCAGCATGAGCGTAGTCGTTGCCGTTATAGGCCGCATCCTCTTCGGTCTTCAGCTCGGAGAGCCGCTTTTTCGCTACGCGCAGCGGCTC
>JALOOE010000496.1 GCA_025454565.1 Anaerolineae bacterium | reverse complement strand
CGCGTTGCCGCGCGGAGCAGGATGTGCCACAGACCCGCGGGACGGCCGCCATTCGCGGGAAGCGGGGCGTTCGCAGGCGGATTGTTGTCGGCTGGAGCGGCGGGTGGAAGATCGCGTTGGCGCATCGCGCTGAGCAATTCGCTTTCCGTAGGGTGTCAGAGCTAACCCGACGCGCCGAAAGGCGTCAGGTTGACGTTACTCGCACGGAAAGTATAGCACAGTCAACAGCGAAGCGGTTAACTGGCAGCCAGGCGGGAGCCGGCCCATGGCAACCGCCTTCATCTCGCGGCTGTGAACAACTGCTTCAGAAAATCGGCTTCCAGCGCGACCGTGTTCTCCACAGTGTCATACACCGGCGCCGTGACCTTCACCAGCACCATGCCATCCTGGACGCTGCGCGCGTAGCCCGGCCATAGATAGAAATAAAGCACAACCTGATCGAGCTTCCCGCCGGAAACCGGCTTCTCCGCCAGCAGCCGCAGCGCATGCACCTCGCCCTGCTCCAGGCGCACCGGTTCGGAGCTGGCATCGGTGCGCCAGCCGTCGGTGTCATAGCAGATCTGCGGCGAATGAAAGCTCTTCGACTTCCGGCTGCCGATCAGGCTGAGCCAGACATAGCGCCCGTCGGGCAACTGGTAGAGCCGCTGGATATATTGCTCCGGCTCCAGCAGGATGAACACTTCGACATTGGTCTGCGGGACATCCTCGCCCTTCCAGGCTCCGAGGATCAGCGGGAGTTGTTTCAGATCGGCGCTAAGGTTGAAGTTGTACGGCGACGCGACAACCCGCTCGCGTTCGGTGCGCTGCCAATTGTCCACGTCGGCGACAAATTCGTTGCCGCCGGCACGACTTGTGCCCAGCCGCTGCCGCTCCGTGAGGAAGAATGCCCCCGCCACGGCGGCCGCCAGGAGTACGATGACTAGAAGATATCTTCTCTGATCGCGCGACATCCAAGTACCCAACTGAAGAGCAGCAACAGCCCAACTGCACTGAGGAAAAAGACAATCCCCGAATAGTCGTGATAGTACGTGAACGCTGCATCGACGCCCCATGCGTTGCCCACCACAAAGAGCGACGCGATGCGCAGGATGTTCCCCACGATGGCGATCGGTATGCTGCTGAGAGCCAGCAACGTCTTCGCCTGCCAGCTTCCTTCCACCAGGAAAACCACGAGCGCCACGAGCGTCAGCAGCGTCACGATGGAACGCAGGCCGCTGCATTGTGCCCCCACGACGAGCGAGACGTTGGGGAGCGTCACCTGCGCCCCGTTGACTGTGATGGGCATACCGAACAGCGACACCACGCCGGCCGCGATGCTGCCCGTGAACTGCGCCATCGGCACACTCAGCGGCTCGACAAAGGGCAGAGGCACCGCAAAGAGCAGGAAGGCGATCGGGAACCACAGACGACGCAACGCCGCCCCTCCCAGCAGGAACCACACCAGGCCGGCGATCAGCAGGATCATCGCCAGGCTGGCGATGAAGTAGGCACGCGCACTTAGCGCATAGAGGTACAGCCCGAGTCCGAGCGCCAGTGGGATCAGCCCGGCGCTTGCGCCCTTGATCTGGCGCCGCTCCGGCGGCCATTTCACCCACAACCGCCACGCCAGAACCGCTGATATCGCCGGGACGAGAAAGCCGTGCGAATAATAGTCGTTCCCCAACCATTCACTGACCAGCCACCGAATGGTCGGGTAGAAGAGCGCCAGGAGCAATATGCCGACGATCGCCGCGGCAAGAACGCCGAAACGTCGGCTGGGTTGAGCTTCGTTCACGGCGCAAGTATAGGGGGGCGGAGAGGCGGTGTCAAATGCTCTGCCCCGGCATGTGGCGCGGGGCAGTTTGAGCGCAAATTGTAGTATCGAGCGTGAGGAGCGAATGACGGCTAGGTCTCGTTATCGAGCAGCTTGAAGGGGCTGCCGTCGCGAATCCGCCGCGTCAGCTTGAGATCGGGCGTGCGCAGGATGGAGATTTCCGACAGGGTCAGGATCGAGCAGCCTTCTTCCAGATGTCCGCCGTAGCATGTGCCATCCGCCTGCATCAGGCCGATGTGGATGTGCGGCTCATAATCGGCGATGATCCCGCTGAAGCCGACGATCTCCACCGGGCCCTCCAGATCGATGAAGCGATCTTGAGGCGGCATAGTGTTCGTCACGACCCAGTGGATGCGCCCGTGCGTCAGGCTACCCAGCCCGGTCATGAGCACGCCGGTGTGGATATCGGCCTCGCGAGCCACCTGGCGCAGGCTCTCCAGGAGCAAATCGCCGTAGCCCAGCGAGACGATAATCACGCCCTGCTCTCGGCTCTCGAACCATTTCATCAGCGACATGTGTGCATCCTTCTCCGATTTCCGGCTGTCTGTCCCGGCATACCACGAGGACAGCAGCCGAAGTCTACCTCATTGTAAGGGCTTGTCAAAGTATAACTTCCTGCGCTGGCCGGTCTCCGACCGAGCCAGAACGGGAACTTGTTTCTTGACACGCCCGAAGTGAGCAGCACAAGTTCGGCGCCTGAGGAGGTCATCGCCGGCACACCCGGACTGGCACGAGTCGTCACCGTTGCGATGGCGTCGGCAATGAAGGAGGCAGCCGGCGTGGGGGCGTGATGTTAGCGGCCGGGATGTCAAGCGGCTGCCACGTCTGACCGCCGTCGTAGCTTCGCAGCGTCCGACCGTGGGTAGTGCTCCAATCATATAGGGTGACGTACAGCGCGCTGCCGTTCGGCCCGGCGCCAGCGGCCAGCGGGATCGCCAGTGTACCGCCGGTGAAAGCGTGCACCGGCGTCCAGGTGACATCGGCGACATTGAGGGCGAACGCGTTCTCACTGACGTATAGCACGCCGTCTGCACGCGCCACATACAGCGCGCGCGTGCCACCGTTCATCGCCAGCCCCAACCCCGGCCCGCCGCTCGGTGGCAACCCGATGGGCGCATTCGGGATCGCCTCCCACATGCCGCCGAGCGTACGATACAGCGTTCCCACGCCCCGTGTCCCCTGCGTGATCACGTAGGCGATCTCACTCGCCTGCGGATCAATCAGGATCGGACTGACCGCCTCGCCGCTGCTGCCGCCTCCTGCCGCGCCCCACGTCAGGCCGGCGTCGGTGCTGGCCGCGATGTTCGTCTGTAGATCGTTGTCGCCGATCAGTCCCGCGAGAAGATTGTCAGCGCTGTCGAAGCCGACCGCCACGGGTCCGATGTGGTAAGGATGACGTTTTTGCCATTGCGCGCCGGCATCGGTGCTGCGCCACAGCCCCTCGGCTGCC
>JALOOE010000495.1 GCA_025454565.1 Anaerolineae bacterium | reverse complement strand
GATTACCGAAAGCCCCAAACTCCTGGACGTCGTCGGCCTGAAGAAGCACTTCCCCATCAAGAAGGGCTTCCTGTTTTCCAAGCAGGTGGGCAGCGTCAAAGCGGTTGATGGCGTGAGCTTCTTCATACGAGAAGGCGAGACCCTCGGGTTGGTCGGCGAGAGCGGCTGCGGCAAAACCACGATCGGCCGGCTGATCATGCGGGCCTATAAGCTCACTTCCGGTGACATCTGGTTCACCGATCGCAAGCTGGGCCGGGTGAACGTGGCCGAGATGGATGAGGAGAAGCTGCGGCAACTGCGCCAGAACATGCAGTTGATCTTCCAGGATCCCTATTCTTCGCTCAATCCGCGCATGACGCTGCTCGAGATCGTCGGCGAGCCGCTGTTCACCAATGGCGTCGCCAAGGGGAGCGAGCTCAAGGAGCGGGTCGCCGAGCTACTTAAAGTGGTGGGCCTGCGCCCTGAGTACCTGACGCGTTACCCGCATGCGTTCAGCGGCGGGCAGCGCCAGCGCATCGGCGTGGCGCGTGCGCTCGCGCTGAACCCGCAGCTCGTGGTTTGCGACGAGCCGGTGTCCGCGCTGGACGTCTCGGTCCAGGCGCAGATCCTCAACCTGCTCCAGCAGCTTCAGGCGCAATTCGGCCTCACCTACCTGTTCATCTCGCACGATTTGAGCGTGGTCGAGCACATCAGCGACCGCGTCGCGGTGATGTACGTGGGCAAGCTGGTCGAGAGCGCCAGCACGGCAGAGTTGTTCGCCACGCCCCGGCATCCGTATACGGAGGCGTTGCTCTCGTCGGTGCCCAAGCCCGATCCGCGTATTCGCAGCGACGCGCTGCCGTTGGCCGGCGAAGTGGCCGACCCGGCCCATCCGCCTAGCGGGTGCTATTTCCACCCGCGCTGCCGCTATCGGGTCGATCGGTGCGCAACCGAAGAGCCGGTGCTGCGTGAGATTTCGCCCGATCACTTCATCAGTTGCCATCTGGCGGAGGATCTGAAGCTTGTCGGCGTTGCGGGCTGATATATTATGGCTGAGATGAACGAAGCCCTGTTGACGGAGATCACGGAGCGCATTGTCGCGGTCAGCGACCCGCAGCAGATCATACTGTTTGGCTCACAGGCACGCGGTGACGCCAGATCAGACAGCGACCTCGACTTACTGGTGGTCAAAGAGGAGATGGAGTCGCCTCGTGCCGAGGCTGCACGTATCTATCGTGCGTTAGCCGGCTTGAGCATCCCGGTGGACATCGTGATCGCACGTTCTGATTACGTTCGACGTCATCGCGATGTTGTTGGTACAGTTGTGCGACCCGCCTTACGTGAGGGCAGGGTGCTCTATGTCCGATGAGCATGATGAGGTCGTCCAGAAGCTGGTGGCTGAGTGGGTGCGGCGGGCGCATGCTGATATGACGGTCGCTACGTTTGTGGATGACGACCGACTTGCCCCGGAGATCATTGCATTTCATGCACAGCAGGCCGCCGAGAAGATGCTCAAGGCGCTCTTAGTGCTGCGCCAAGTTGACTTTCCGCGCACTCACTCAATCGGTGCACTGCTGGCGCTTTGTGGAGAAGCCGGCTTTTTGGGCGCTCAGGAGTTTGCCGAGGCAAGCTCCTTGACGCGGTATGCCGTGGCCGCCCGTTATCCGAGCGAAGAAGAACCCGTGAGTCGCCAGGAAGCGAAGGATGCGGTCACGTTGGCGGCTCAGGTTTTCGTATGGACATTCACCCAACTTTCGGCGTCGGAGTGAGAGATGATACTCCGATCCGGTGGGTGCCCAATTGCAGAACGATATGAGGAGGGAGAGGCCAATCGAAATGTGTATATTGGTGAGATCGGGCCAGTCTCCAGACCGTGCCCGCCCAGGCTTGGTCTCAGACCGAGCACAGCAGTTGAGTTAAGGTTAGGTCATCTACAATCCTAAAAGGAGGCAAGGACCCATGAAGAAGTTAGTCAATCGACGTGAATTCCTGAAGCTGTCGGCGCTGACGGCAGTCGGCGCGACGGCCGCTGCCTGCGGCGCGCAGGCGACGCCGACCAAGGCGCCTGCGCCGACCGCGGCCCCGGCGGCCAAGGCCGAGCCCACCAAGGCCCCGGAACCGACCAAGGCGCCGGCGGCGGCTGCGCCAACCGCTGCCCCTGCCGCGACCAAGGCCCCTGAGGCGACCAAGGCGCCGGCTGCCGCAGCCGGCGCATACAAAGAAGCCCCGATGCTGGCGCAGTTGGTCAAGGACGGCAAGCTGCCCCCCGTCGATGCACGCCTGCCCAAGAAGCCGGCCGTGTTCAAGGGTCAGGAGGGCATCGGCAAGTACGGCGGCACGTGGCGCCGCGCCTTCAACGGCGTATCCGACCGCTGGGGGCCGACCAAGTTGGGCGATCGTACGTGGGCCTGGTTCACAAAGGACCTGAATATCCTGCCGCGCGTGGCCGAGTCGTGGCAGGTCAGCCCGGACGGCAAGGAGTGGACGTTCAAGCTGCGCGAAGGGTTGAAATGGTCCGACGGCTCAGAGATGACCAGCGAGGACATCGCCTGGTGGTACAAGAACGAGCTGCAGAACAAGAAGGTGTACCCCAGCCTGCCCACGAACTTCAGGAGCAAGGATAAGAGCGTTGTCAAGCTGGATACGCCGGACAAGTACACGGCGAAGTTCACCTTCACGAGCCCCAGCCCACTCTTCATCTACACGTTGACGCGGGGCAAGATGACTCCGGGACAGGATCCCACGACCCCGAGCCAATACATGAAGGAGTTGCACGAGGACACGACCTCCGACAAGGCCAAGCTGGCGGCCGAGGTCAAGGCGAAGGGGTTCGATAGCTGGGATCGGTACTACCTGGACTACGCCTCGCAGTGGTATGCCAACCCCGCACGACCGGTAGCTATGCCGTGGGTAGCCAAGGGGCCGCTCTCCAAAGAGATGTTCATCATGGAGCGCAACCCCTACTTCTTTGCGGTGGACGAGCAGGGGAACCAGCTTCCGTACATCGACAAGATCACGCACCGCCTGTTCGAGAATAACGAGGTGAAGAACCTCTGGGTGACCAATGGCGAGATCGATATGCAGAACCGCCATATGACGATCGGCGATCTGGCGCTCTACAAGAGCGCCGAGGCCAAGGGGGACTACAAGACGCTCCTGGGCATCAGCGCCGGTCACTATGCCATGCAGCTCAACCTGAGCACCAAGAACAAGCTGCTGAATGAGTTCTTCAACAACTTGAAGGTGCGCCAGGCGATCTCGTCCGCGATCAACCGCGACCAGATCAA
>JALOOE010000494.1 GCA_025454565.1 Anaerolineae bacterium | reverse complement strand
TCCGCCGCAATACCTTGAGCCCGACCGGCAGCCACGAGTAGATCCCGGCCGAGGCCTGGCGGATCATCCCGGCACGCAGCATCAACCGGTGCGAGACGATCTGCGCCTCCGCAGGCGTTTCCTTCATGGTCGGCAGGAAGTAGCGGGACAGGCGCATGGGAGGTGTGCCTCGGGCGGGGACGCGAACGGGAGGCGACTGTATGTCATGGGTCCGGCCACATCAACGCCGGGTGCACGGCTCTTCAGGCGGGGCGTTGGCGACCGCCGGCAGCGGTGGATCCGGCTCCCGCCGCGGGCACGTGTGCACGCGTATTTCTTCTACACCTCTCGTTGAACCAGGTGACGGGCGCGACGATCTGGGTTAGCATAAGATGTGCATGCCGTGCACTCGCTTGCGCGGCGCCGGGCCTGAGTTTTGGGGAAACACCAAGAAGAGGCTTCCAACAAAGCGGTACAGCCGCACTCGAACAAAAACCTGGTTAGCCAGAGCAAGGCAAGATCGGTAACGATCTTGCCGCTTTTGCGTAAGGGCTTGTGACCCGCAGCTCGGCGGCCGCGGCGGCACGCCGCCGCAGATGGCCGAGTGGCTTCCGGGCTCCCCCGCCATCGCTTGTAGACTGATTGCGGCGCATGAACCGGCGCCCACAGGACAGACAGCGGAGATCCCTCCACATGGGTCGTGTTGCGAGGCTTGCGTCTCTCGGCGGCCGCGGCGCCGCCAGCATCGCGGATCAGGCCTCCTCTGCCGCCATCGGCTTTCTCTGCAGCGTCTTCATCGGCCGATACCTGGGCGCGGAGGCGCTGGGTCTCTACGCCATCACCAGCGTCTGCGTGCTGCTGGTCAGCGCCTCCCAGGCCTCCATCGTTCTCGAACCCATGTCGGTCTTCGGGGCGAAAAAGCCGGCGCGGGAGATGTCGCGCTATTACGGCTTCCTCCTCGGCTTCCAGTCCGCAGCGGTCGGCGTCTTCACCCTTGTGCTCGGCCTCGGCGCGCTTGCCGCCTACGCGGGCGGCTTGATCGCGCGACCGCTGTTCCTGGCGATTGCCGCCGCCGCGGTCTACGCCAACTTCATCTGCTTCCAATACTTCCTGCGGCGGCATTTCTACATCGAACAGCAGCAGTACATGGCGACCATCCAGTCGGCCGCCTACCTCGCGCTGGTCACGTGCGGCTTCCTCGGCCTGTGGTGGCTGGGCGGTGCAAGCGTGGTGCGGGTCTATTTCCTGCTGTCGCTCTGCAGCATCGCCGTCTGCCTCGTCCAGTGCCACCTGCTGGCGAAGAAGGTCCGCCGGCCGACGCTCGGCGCCGCCAAGGCGTACGCCGCTGACCACTGGTCTTTCGGCAGGTGGGTTCTGCTCGGCGTGCCGCTCGGCCTGATGAACTACTATGGCTACTTCTTCATCGTCGGCTCCTTGCTGAGCACCGAGTCGGCGGGGTACCTGAAGGCCGTCGACGTCCTGGTGGCGCCATTCAACCAGATCGCCATCGGCCTCAGCCTGATGCTGCTGCCGATGGCCGCGCGCAACATCGACCGGATGCCGCTCTCGGCGCAGCGGCGCCTGGCGGCGCGGATCACGCTGCCGGTCCTCAGCCTTGCCGTGGCCTACGCTGCCTGCGTGTTCTTCGCCGGCGAGCATGCACTGCATCTGCTGTTCCCCGGCAGGATGACCGAGGCCGCGTCGATCATCGCGATCATGGCGTTCCTGCCGATCTTCCAGGCCCTGCCGATGCCTGCCGGCATCATCCTGTCCGCCTTGCAGCGGCCGTACCTGCGCTTCCTCAGCTATGGCCTCTCGGTCTTCGGCGGCCTCGCCATCAGCATCCCGCTGATCTTGAGCCACGGGCTCCTGGGCGCCGCGGTGGGGATGCTGACGTCGCAGATCCTGTTCGTCATCGGCCAGTGGACGTGCCTGTTCTGGCTCTGGCGGCGAATGAACACGCATCGGGGTGAAACCGCACCGGCTCAGAACCTGGGCGAAGCGCCGCCCGCGCCGCCCATCCAGGCGGGTCCCGTGGCCGCGATCCGCCCGTAGACGGGGCACTCGGGGCTGTGCGCGCCCGGCAGGTAGCCGATGCTCATCAGGAACTCGCGCACCACCTCGGGCCCCGTGAACGAGAAGGTGTTCCGGAACAGCCTCAGCCAGTCCTTCTCGTCCAAAGGGTGATGCGCCGCGAGCCAGCCGGCGAACGAGCCGGCCTCGCCGCGCAAGACCCGAATACGGTTGGCGTTGGCGATGACCGCGCGGACTTTGGCGCGGTTACGGATGATGCCGGCGTCGGCCAGCAGCCTGGCGACATCGTCCTCGCCGAAGGCGGCGACCCGGTCGACCGAGAAGCCGGCGAACGCCAGGTTCAGCGCCTCCCGTTTCTTGAGAACCAGAAGCCAGGACAGCCCCGCCTGGAAGATCTCCAGCGACAGCCGCTCGAACAGAACGGTCTCGTCGGTAGCGGGGAAGCCGTACTCGCTGTCGTGGTAGGAGCCGTGGACCGGGTGGCCGGGGGCGAGCTCGCAATACCAGCTCATCGCCGCCGCGCTCAGGTGCGAAACGAGATCAGGTCGCTCTGGATGATGGCGTAGGCGATCAGCCACAGAACCGCCGAGATCGCCGTCGTGATCGCAACCTTGCGCAGCATGCGCGGACGAAGGGGCGCGCTCGCCGCGTGCCCCTTCTCCACGTCGCCCTGCTCGATCGGCTGCACGCCCCATGGCAGCACCATGAAGATCACGAGCCACCAGATGACGATATAGACCGCGATCCCGCTGACCCAGCCCATGAGCCGAACAAGCCGCCTAGCGTGCCGCCTCTGCTAGCTCAGGCGTGGGCCTGCTCCAGTTCCACCAGGGTGCCAAAGAAGTCCTTGGGGTGGAGGAACAGCACCGGGTTGCCGTGGGCGCCGATCTTCGGGTCGCCGCTGCCCAGTACGCGAGCGCCCTGGCTCTGCAGCCGGTCGCGGGCAGCGTAGATATCGTCGACCTCGTAGCAGACGTGGTGGATGCCGCCACCGGGGTTCTTGTCGAGGAAGGCCTGGATCGGCGACTTCTCGCCCAGCGGGTGCAACAGCTCGACCTTGGTGTTGGGCAGCTCGATGAAGACCACGGTGACGCCGTGATCCGGCTCGTCCTGGGGCGGCGAGACCTTCGCGCCGAGAACGTCGCGATACTTTGCTACTGCCACCTCGAGGTCCGGCACGGCGATGGCGACGTGGTTGAATCTGCCGATCATTGCTGTTCTCTCCCTTTACCGCGTTAGCAACGCACCACATGGA
>JALOOE010000022.1 GCA_025454565.1 Anaerolineae bacterium | reverse complement strand
CGGTGTTCGCCGGGCTGCGCCGCCTGCGCGATGATCTGGCCCACCGTTTCCCGGCGTTCGATTGGCGTCACCTCTCGATGGGGATGACCGACGATTTCGAGGTGGCAATTGAAGAAGGGGCGACGATGGTGCGGATCGGGCGGGCGATTTTTGGGGAGAACACGTGATGCGTGAAAGGTGATGCGTGAAGATCAGAGACAGGCATCTTCTCTGAGGCATGGCGTTTGACGTTTCATGTTTGACGAATCGAGCTGATTCACGACGCGGTATACCAAGGCCAATTACGGAGGACATCCATTGCTAACGAACGCGACCTTATCATTCATCGGCTCCGGGGTGATGGGCGAGGCCATGATCCGGGGCATCCTGGCGCAGCGGTTGATTGAGCCGGAGGCCATCACCGCCAGCGATCCGTTGTCTGATCGGCTCCAGGCGCTGCGCGGCCGCTATGACATCCGCACAACCACCGACAACTTGGCGGCGGCGCGCGCCGGCGCCATCACCATCCTGAGCGTCAAGCCGCAAACGCTGCCGAAGATCCTGCCGGAGATCCGACCGGGGATCGGCGCCGACAACCTGGTGATCAGCATTGTCGCCGGCGCACCCATCGGGCGCATCCAACGCGGCCTGGGCGTGGAGAAGATCGTGCGTGCCATGCCGAACACACCCGGACAGATCGGGCACGGCATGACGGTTTGGACGGCTACCCACGCGGTGGACGATGTCGGACAGCGTCAGGCGCAGGCGATCCTGGGCGCTTTGGGCAAAGAGATCCTGGTGGATGATGAGGGCTACCTGGACATGGCGACCGCGCTCAGCGGCACCGGGCCGGCCTATGTCTTCCTCTTCATGGAGGCGCTGATCGATGCCGGCGTCCACATGGGTTTCAGCCGGCGCGTGGCGCAGGAGTTGGTTTATCAGACGATCGAAGGCTCGGTAGCCATCGCGCGTGCCACCGGCGCCCATCCCACCGAACTGCGTAACCAGGTGACCTCCCCTGGCGGGACGACGGCCGAGGCGTTGTATCAACTGGAGAAGGGCAGCTTCCGCACCGTGATCTCGAAGGCTATCTGGGCCGCCTACCAGCGATCCAGAATGCTTGGTGAGATGGGTGATAAGGCAGGTGACAAATGATGTATCCTGCGCTCAGCCTCATCAATCTCCTATTTGAAATCCTGTCCATCTTGATCCTGGTGGACGTGCTCGGAAGCTGGATCTTGGCTTCGCGCGCCCAGTTGCCAGACATAGTCTATACGATTCTGGCCCTCGTCCACCGGATCACCTCACCCATCATGGAGCCGATCCGCCGCGTGATTCCTCCGCTCGGTGGGCTGGACATGTCGCCCATTATCGCGCTGATCGGACTGCAGGTGATTCAGAGATTGCTCGTGTCGGTCTTGATCGGGATGCGCTGAGGCGGGAACCACAGGCGTCTGCCACACGTCTGCGCGATGAGGCGCACAGCAGGCTCGTGTTCAGCCTGCTTGAAACCGCGCCGATAGGAGACACATGATGCTCAATGCTCGACGAAAACTACTGCGGCTCCTCGTGATGGGGTGGGTCATCGGAATCGTGCTGACGAGTTGCACCGCCCGGCCGGTCAGCCCACCGGCTCCGCCGACGCGCGCCCCGCAGCCGACTGTTGTACCGACCCGTGCCCCGCTACCGACCGTCGTGTCGCCCATCAGCCCGCTCCCAAGGCCGATGAAACCGTCCGCACCGCCGACCTCTCTTCCCGGCAGCCGGGCCGTTCAACCTGGCGCCGATCCCATCGCGCTTCAGGAAACGAATGCCGCGATTGAGGATCTATCCAAACGCACCGGCATCCCCAAGAGCAATATCAAAGTGGTGTCGGTCGAGGCCGTCCAGTGGCCCGATACCAGCGTCGGCTGTCCGCAACCTGATAAGATGTACGCGCAAGTCGTCACGCCCGGTTATCTGATCATCCTGGAAGCCGGTGGTCAGACGTACGAATACCATTCCGCCGGAGCCGGTGTCGGACTTTGCCAGCCCTCAAAGCCATGACTTACCGACGGTGGCTGCCCGGACTGGTGTTGCTCGGCCTGTTGATTTGCTTGTGGGCCGGCACGACGGCCGCGGCGCCACCTGTTCCTGTCGACCATGGCCCGACCCCTGCCCCCACGCCCGCGCCGCCGCGTCCGCTCGTCCTCCCAGCGGACGCGAGAGGTCGTCTGCACCCGTCACTCTATCGCGCTCTAACCGAGGCGCAGCCAGATGCCTACCACCGCATCATCATCGAGTGGCAACCCGGCGCTGTGCCGGCGGCTCAGGTGGAGGCCACCCCCGATCGCCTGTCGCGACGCCGTGAGGTCGTCGCGACCTTGCAGGTGGATGCCGAGCAGCGCTCCGCGCCACTGCGTCAGGCGTTGATGACGGCCGTCGAGGCCGGCAAGGCGCGCAACGTGCGCGCCTTCTGGGCCAGCCCGGTCGTCGCCCTCGAAGCTCAGGCGGCCCTTATCGCCGCCCTCTCTGGCCGTGATGATGTCGTTCAAGTGCGGCTCGATGAGCCGATTTTTCTACAGGAGACCATTTTCACCGACGCGGCCGGGCCACAGGTGGCCTCCGGCGTAGCGTGGAATCTGGCCATGGTCCGCGCCGCTTTGGCCGAGACGGCGCTGGGCCTCGACGGGACGGGCGTGGTGGTCGCCAACATGGACACCGGGGTGGATTGGCAGCACCCGGCGCTTACGACGAAATATCGCGGCTACCGCGGGCATGCGCCGGCGGTTCACTACGGCAACTGGCATGTCGCCACCGGCGAGCCGTATCTTTACCCCGGTGACGGCGACGGGCACGGCACGCACACCATGGGCACGATGGTTGGCGACGACGGCGCAGGTGGTCGCGTCGGTGTGGCGCCCGGCGCGCAGTGGATCGCCGTCAAGTTGTTCGCCAACGGCGGCTACACATATGAGAGCTGGATCCACGATGCGTTCCAATGGGTGATGGCGCCGGAGGGTGATCCATCATTGGCGCCCGACGTGGTCAACAACTCCTGGGGCAACGATGTGGGCTCGGACACACGCTTCCGCAACGATGTCAAGGCGCTACGTGCAGCCGGGATTCTCCCCGTCTTCTCCGCGGGCAACCGGGGGCCGGGCCCGGGGACAATCGGCAGCCCAGGCAGCTATGCCGAGGCGTTGGCGGTCGGGGCGCTCGATCAAGAAGGCACGGTCGCGTCGTTCTCAAGCCGCGGCCCCACCGCATGGGGTAGCACAAAACCCGACGTCGCCGCGCCGGGCGTGAAGGTCCTTTCGGCGTTTGTCGGAGGCGGCTGGGCCTTGGGCACGGGCACAAGCATGGCCGCGCCGCATGCAGCCGGGCTGGCGGCGCTCCTCCGGCAAGCAGCTCCGACGCGCTCAGTGGACGAGCTCGACGCAATCCTGCGCGGCACCGCGCGGCCGTTGGGCGATGATTTGCCGAATAATGATACCGGTTGGGGCCTGATCGATGCGTATGCGGCAGGGCTGCGCGTGACGGCGAGCGGCGAGTTAGCCGGCAAGATTGTGCGCGTTGACGGCGCAGGAGTCAGTGGCGCAACCGTCGCCGTGACATCGCGTGATAGCGACCGCCCGACACTCTTTGCAGCTACGGACGCCTCCGGAGCGTTCGGTGTCGCCCTATTGCCCGGCCTCTACGACCTGAGGGCCAGCGCGTTCGGCTTCGAACCCGCGACCGCGGGCTCCGCCCGCGTCGTGGGCGGCGAGCGGGTCACGGTGACGCTCCCCCTCGCCGCGCTGCCGGCGGGCTCCGTCTTCGGTCGCGTCACCGACAGCCAGACCGGCGCGCCCCTCTCGACCACGGTGGCGGTCGATGGGACCCCCGTGAAGACCCAGAGCGACCCCAATACGGGCCTCTACAGTCTGGCTTTGCCCGCAGGCTCATGGAATCTGCGTTTCACAGCCGAGGCGCATCGCATCGGCCACCATGCGATCACCATCGTCGCAGGCGCCGGCCTGGCGCTTGACGCAGCTCTGCTCCCCGCGCCGCGCATCCTGCTGGTAGATGGTGGACGGTGGTACTACGAAAGCCAGATTCCGTTTTTCACCGATGCGCTCGATGCGTTGGATTACCCATTTACGCTTTGGCCGATCACCTCACCGGCGGGCCAAGCCGGTTTGCCTGGGGAGTCGCCGAAGCTCAAGACCCTCAAGGCATACGACGTGATCATGTGGTCGGCGCCACATGATTCGCCGGGGGTGGTGGGCGCCAGCAGCGATCTGAGCGCCTATTTGTGGGCCGGCGGGCGCTTGCTGGTGAGCGGCCAGGATATTGCCTATCTGGACGGCGGCGGGCCGGCCTTCAGCCCACTGGCGAGCTACTTCTATTCCGACATGGGGCTGGCGTGGGCCGGCGAGGGCAATGTGGCCCCGCTCACCGGCGTGCAGGGCGGGCCGCTGGCCGGTATCACCGTGACTATGAACACATCTGACAGCGCACGCAACCAGATCCATCCCGACAGCGTGACGCAGCGCAGTCCTACCCAGACCGTCCCGGCGTTGCTCTGGCCGGACGCGGCGATCGGCGGGGCGTTAGCCGGCACGTGCCGACCCTATCGCGCTGCGTGGCTGGGCTTCGGGCTGGAGGGCGCAGGACCACGAGAGACGCGCATCGAGACCATGCGCGGCATCTTCAACTGGTTCGCGGCGCCGCCTGCACCGTATGGATTCGTGATGCGTGACCCGCCTGGACTGCTCATCGGCCGGCCTGGCGCCACGTTGGGCGCGGATCTCCGGCTCGATAGCACCGGCGTGCTAACCGATACGATCGAAGTATATCTGGAGGGAGGCCCGTGGCCGGCGGAGATCCGGCTACCAGGCGGTGCCAGTATCGAGAGTGATGCCACCTTCAGTTTGCCGGGCTGTGCGGTGGCCGCGGCTAAGCTTCTTGTCACGATCCCGTCCGACGCTGCGGTCGATGCGCGGGCGACGTATACGGCCACTTTCCGAAGCCGCGGTGATCCAAGCATCGCCAAGACTTTCGCGTTGACTGCCAAGACGCCGGCGCCGATCCTCTTCGTGGACGACCAGCGCTGGTACGATCACGCCGCAAGCTACACGACGACACTGAATGCGTTGGCGCTGTCACACGATGTCTTCAATACGAAAGGCGGCAGTTCGACGCCGCTTACTGACACTTTGTTCAACTACGGAATCGTGGTGTGGACGACCGGCTACGACTGGTATGAGCCGTTGGCGCCCAAAGACGAGACACGCCTCGCCGCGTTCCTCGACCACGGTGGACGCCTGCTGCTCACAGGGCAGGACATCCTCGATTTGACCGGGATCAACAGCTTCGTGCGTGACCGGCTCGGTGTGGCGGCTGCTTCCTTGACGGTGACCACGACTGAGGCGCTCAGCCTGCCCGGTGGACCGTTGGGCGGCGATTTGGGGCCGTGGCGTATGACTTATCCGTTCCCCAATTGGAGCGATGGCCTGCTGCCGGAGCGCGAGGCGTTCGGTACGCTCAGCGATCGAAACCAAAACACGGTAGCCGTAGCGAAGCGCACGCCCTCATGGCGCACCGCGTTCTTCGCGTTTCCGTTGGAGACGCTCGACGCGGCCGCTCGGCAGACGCTCATGGGGCGCGCCGTGCTGTGGTTAAGTCCGCTCGGTGAGAGCCGCTTGGAGGCGCCGCCATTCGTCGCCTCGGGCAGCCGGTTCCCGATCACTTTGACATTGGGCGTGGCAACAGAAGGGCAGCGGGATGATCTGGCCGCGCGCCTGCCGTTGCCCGCTGAAGTCAGTCTCGCCGAGGGCAGCCTGCGCGGGCCCTGGCACTACGATGCGGCGGAACGCGCGCTGATCTGGACGGGCGCACTGTCACCGGATGCGCTACTGACCCTGGGCGCCGAGCTGGATGTGGCGACCGGCCTGCCCGCAGGCGCGCGCTTGCCGCTGCGCGCGCGGCTCTACGCTGGAGATGGGTTGACCGTCAGCGCCGATGCGCCTGTCGCCGTGGACGTGCCCTGGCTCGCCGTGAGCGAACAGGTCAGCCCTGCGCAGATATCGTCCGGCGGGAGCGTCAGGTACACCATCACGGTGCAGAACAGCGGGCTGCTGCCGACGACGGCTCATCTCACCGACACGTTGCCGGTCGAAGTGAAGCTCGTGACGGACAGCCCGTGGGCCTCGCGCGGCGTCGCGACTTCTCGTAATGGCCGGGTGCAATGGTCGGATATACTGGAGCCGGGCGCGCAGGCGCAGATCGGCTTCACCGGCGTGATCGGGAGGATATCACCCGGCGCGCGGCTGGCGGATTGGACGGAGCTGACGGATGATCCCGGTCGGCGGGTGGTGACGTGGGCGGTCGTGACGGCGCCTGTACGACAGTATCTGCCGCTGGTAACGAAGTGGGTGGGTGCGATCCTCGCTGAGCGACGATACCTGCCGCTTGTGTACAAGTAGTGTGGTGGAATGGCTTCAGGGAGAAGATGCTGACGGGAGGTAATTGCGCCAAACCGGCACACCCACTGCCGCAGCCGCATCGAGGCGGCCCCAACCGGAATACACATCCCAACCTGGTTCGCCGAGATCAAGCGCCGTAGCGAGGAGCCGCTGGCTTACCTGGTCCGGAGTCCAGGTAGGCCAACGCGACCAGACGAGCGCCGCGACCCCGGCGACCTGAGGCGTAGCCATAGAGGTGCCGGATCTAGTGAAATATCCGCTTGCTTGGAGGCCGGATTGATACCAGGTGCTGTAGATGTCTACGCCCGGCGCGGCCAGGTCCACTTGAGGCCCGAGGTTTGAGAAGTAAGCACGTTGATCTGCCCGGTCGGTGGCAGCCACAGCCAGCACATGATCGCAGGCAGCCGGATACAAGACCGCCCCACCTGTATTCCCTGCCGCAGCAACCACCAAGGCCCCAGTCGTCTGAGATGCGTAAGCTACGGCATCACACAGCGTCTGCGACAGTGCAGAGCCTCCCAGGCTTACATTGATGATTTTGGCTCCCTGGTCGGATGCATAAACGATGCCTGCGGCGACGTCTGATAGCCAGCCGTTACCGTATTCGTCCAGCACCTTGACTGGCATGATCTGCGCTCCCCAGGCAACACCGGCCACGCCGATGCCATTGTTCGTGGCCGCGGCAGCGATGCCCGCCACATGGGTGCCATGACCATTGTCATCCTGAACGAAGGCATTCTCAGCGCCGCTATGAAAAAAGTGCCAGCCGTGGATGTCATCGATCTTGCCGTTTTCGTCATCGTCCAGACCATTCGCGGGGACCTCGCCCGGGTTGATCCAGAGCTTGGCGGCCAGATCCGGGTGCTCCAAGTCAACGCCGGTATCCACAATCGCGATGGTGATGGTCACTATCCCGGTGGTCACTTTCCAGGCCGCCGGCGCGTTGATCTTGGAGAGCGCCCATTGCTGGCCGAAATCAGGATCGGTGGGCACTCGGCCGGTATGTGCTGCACCCATGGTGAAACGCGCAGGTATGCCTGAAAGTTGGTCAGGATGCGCAGTCCGTGCCAGTCCGGTCTCTACCTGAACTGCATAGTCCAATTCCGCATAAGCGATGCCGGGCAGTCGGCGCAATTTGGCAATGGCGGCCCTTTCCTGCCCCGCAACTGTCTCCAAGAAAGCCATTTTCAAGGCTGGAATTTCGGCGCGCAGGCGCATTGCCTGCGCCGCCACTCCTGCTCGCGCCCTTGATGCAGATGCTGTGTCGGCCGAGAATCCGACAAGCACCACGCCTGGACGATAGGGCGGCAGAATAGGAGCGGGCGCGCCCATGCCGGAACATCCGCCCCATAGCAGCAGGACTACTGCAATTATTCGAATGGTAGATCGCCACATAGCGCATTCCAGACGTAACGAAGCCACCTGGAAATAACACTTCCAGGTGGCTCACGCCAGACTTCATCGAGCACCCCATCGCTCCCCCACTCTTCGAGAGAGCCATCGGTCAGACGAGGTGCTCATCTCCGCCTGCATAGCTTCCCGAACTATCAGCGGAAGAACAGCGGGAAGTAGATACTGTAGGCCCCCTTGATCTGCACGGGGGGCGCCGGCAGCGTTGCCCAAGGTGATCCGTCACGGAAGACCTTGACATCCATGCCATCAATGGCGCCGAGTGCGATCTTCGGCTTCACGTCAAAGGCAAAGGATGCGCTGCCGCCGTTTGGCACATAGCCCACCCAACCGACTGCAATCACCGGATCGACGGCGGTGGCTGACGCCTGCTCCAGACCTTGGCCTGCGCTGAGCCGACTGCTCACCGCACTACAGGGCTGAGTCAACGCCACTGCGCCATTCGTCGCAGAACCGGCCACGTAGGCCACCTTGGTCGGATCCAGCGCCGCGCAGGCGAAGATGCTTGCCTCGCTACCCTGATTGCCTTTCATCTGATAGCTGTAGGTCAGCGTCTCGTTGCTCCTGGCTTCGGTCTTGTTCGGTGCGTAGGCGCCGAAATAGTGCGTGTTCCAAATCTTGAGGGTCGCGGTCTGTTCCGTCTGGCTCATGATCTGCACGCGCCAGCCATAGTCAACGTTCGAGTCGGCCGGATTGCCAGTATTGGCCGGCGTGGACCACGGCACGTACCAGAAGCCGTACCAACTCGCACCACAGAGCGCGGCTGGGTTGACCGAACCGCGCATGCGGATGCCTGTGGCGGTCGTGAAACCGGCGCCGCCGGTGGCTTTGGTCGAGTAGAACCCCTTGGCCGGTACGACGGCACTGGCATCCCACATCTTGTCATACCACTGCATTGTCGTACACGGAAGCTTACCACGACGGCTGTACTCCACACCCGGATAGTAGCCCATGCCATCGCTGAAGGTGCTGACGGCCGGCAAGCCCGCGACTGGGACGATCTTGCCAGCGGTATCGAGTGATGGGAAGTTGAAGTTGACCGATTCCTTGAGGCTGAAGGGCGCATCGCGCATCGCGCTGCGGCTGGTCAGGTTGGAGATCGCGTTCGGGTAGTTGGCCAGCCGATCGGCGTCACGATACGGCTCAGGATGCGCCTCCATCACCAGCATCCGGCCCTTCGGACCAAAGCTGGGCCAGTCTTGCAGGTAGGAGTAGATCTCGTTGTCGTTGTAGAAGTTGTTGTTGTACCACGCCAGCAGACCGGTATTGGCAGGGCCATAGCGCCAGCGAGGATCGGACAGCGAGTTATCGTAGCCACCGCTCTTGCTGACGTTACGCCACTGCAAATAGTAGTTGTGCGTGAACGATCGTGTGCCGTTGTTGCGCACCCACGGTGCCGCGTAGTTCCAGTTGGCGTCGCCAGCCTCGGCGTTGTCCGAGAAGATCGAGCTGGCACCCGACGTGACTTGCACCATATCCACGAACGGCCCATTGCCGGTGGTGCCCCAGTCGGTCATGTACCAGAAACGCAGCCAGATTGACTTGCCGGCATAGGCGCTCAGATCGAAAACCTCCGACGCTGGCGCCGCGTTGTGGCCGGTGAAACCACCGAGGCCCGCCCCACACAAGTCCGCAGGGAAACCATATAGCTCGCCGATCCAGCTGGGATCGTGGACGCAACTTGTGTGGGTGTTGGTCAGGGTCTTCCAGGTGGCGCCGTCTTCCGAAGTCTGGATCCACAGGAAGTCCCACGCGGGCTCAATGTCATAGAGCAAATCGAACGACAGACTTGCCGGGGATCCGGCCGGGATGGCGATCGAGTTCTTGGTGGTCATCATTCCGTTGGCCACATCGGCTTTGCCGCCCCACCAGTAATAGCTGCCCTGCCAGGGCTGCACAGGCAGTGGAGCCGCGCCATCGGGCAGTGGGATTTTGACCCCACGATAGACGCCTTCGCCGCCGGGGAAGCTGCTGGCCTGGCCCACCGTGACTTCGTAGACCCGGTTGGGATCCACAATCGTCTTGGGATTCAGCCAGCCCCAGTTGTCCAGATGCCAAGGATCGATCGCAGGCGGCTCAAAGCCGATAGGATAGCCGGTCCAGTCGTCGGCCTGCAAAGCCCAGAAGCCAGCCGAGGTGTTGCCCAGGTTGTAGGCGTACAGATCGGAAGCGCCCAGGTTGTGAGCAGATTCGTGGGCGAAGACGCCGATGCCGCCGTTCTCGGGCATCATGATGTACGGTCCGGCTGCCACACCCGGCGCCACCTGGTAGGGCGGCGTTACTGCTGAGGAATGCGACCAGTTGGCGGCTTCGCCGTAGCCAGTGCGGTTCAGTAGATCGGCGCCATCTTCCTCGCCGTAACCGGCATGCACGATCCACAGGCGGTCAATGATGCCGTCGCCGTCCTGGTCATAGTTCTTCCAATCGAAACCAGAGATCGAGTTGCTGATCGCATTCACTGCATTCAGGGCGTCTCGAACCATCGAGCGGCTGCTGCCCGCTCCGGGGATACCGCTATCGGAGCCTGAACCGCTGCTCATTCCGGAGCGGTTGCCGGGGCACCTGTCGGCGCCGTACCACCAGGTCGAATGCGGCAGTTGCAGCCAGCCGATCACGTCGCCGGTGATACTGTAGTGCCCGCCCGACATATCCATGAAGTAGTTCTTCACCGATTTGCCGGTGAAGTCCTCGTTCACCACTGAGCCGTCCTGGCGGGTGTATTGGAACTTCACGCCGCTGCCGAACATGAAGGCGTTGAACCAGCCGTTGCTGAAGTCTTCAGTCCATATCGACTGGCCGGAACGGTCAGTTTCCGACAAGGGCCGGGGAACCTGGTTGTGCAACGGGCCACTGTAGGTGAAGCTCTTCGTCTGCGTGACGATCTTTGAGCAGTCACCAACGATCGCATTGCCACTCGCATCGAGGACCGCCTCGGCCGGGTCGGATCGTCCGTAGGGATCCCATTGGGATCCGGTTGTGTAGTCCGTCGGGGTGATCGGAGCTGTCCAGGTGAAGACATCGGTACCGGCAAACTCGACGAGAATCACCAGCACTCGGTCAGAACCGGTGAGGGCGAGGGCCTCAGCCTGCGCAACCTGCCCGGTTTCGATCAGATACTGCCGCTGCCGGTTGCGCCAGTAGTCTTTCGGATTCGGTTGGTCAAGGGGCTTGACGGCAGACTTGCCAGGCGTCATATCGCTAACGGGTCCCAACGGACCTACAAAAGCCTCGTCGCCAGGAGCGGGAGGCGTGGCAGATACAGAAAAAACGAAGAGCAGGGTCGCCATCAACGCCAGGCTGACGGCGAA
>JALOOE010000493.1 GCA_025454565.1 Anaerolineae bacterium | reverse complement strand
TCCCGGCCCGCGAGGTCTTCACAAGGCTGAGCGGGGAGGTTATACTCGACGTTATCAGAGCTATTGCCTGGTCGCAAGGAGGAGACATCATGGCCAAGAAGCAACTCGGACCGACGACCAACCTGTTCCCGATGCCCGCTGTGCTGGTGGCGGTGAAGACCGGCGAGCACAGCGCCAATGTTCTCACCGTCGCCTGGTGCGGTATTGTGGGTGGCAACCCGCCGCTGATGGCGCTCGAGATCGGCCAGAGCCACTATTCGACCCCTTTCATCGAGGCTGAGGGGTGCTTCACCGTCAATGTGCCCAGCAGCGACCAGGTCGTGGGCGTGGACTACTGCGGCTTGGTCAGCGGCACGACCGACCCGGACAAGCCCGCCACCTGCGGCTGGACGATGATGCCCTCCACCCGGATCGGCGCGCCGCTGATTGTGGAATGCCCGCTCAACCTGGAGTGCCACATTGTGAAGAAGGTAGACACCGGCACGGGGATGTTCTACCTGGCCGAGATCCTGGAGACGCACGTAGACGAAACGGCTTTGGCAGGCCCGAAGAAGATAGACGCCAGCGCGCTCGATCCACTCATCTTCACGCCCGACGGCTTCTATCATAAGCTCGGCGAGCGCGTGGCGAAGGCGTGGGACGCCGGCAAGGGGCTCAGGAGATGAAGGGCCGTCATTCGATCAAGCCACCGCAGTGAGAGATATCTGGCACTATTCAAAGGAGTGCTATCCGTATGAAAATACTCGTCACCGGCGCTGCCGGCAATTCCAACCAGGTACTAATCCCGATGCTGCTCAATGCCGGGCACACGGTCATCGCCCTTGATGTCGTAGCTATGTCGTATGATTGCGAGTGTGTGCGCACATCGGTTTTGGATGACCACGCCTTGGTGAAGTATGCCCGGGGTGCAGATTTGATCGTACATGCTGCAGGAACAGCCGATCATGCGCATCCTCGGACCCCGCAGGTTCCGGACGCCTATTATGGCTGGTGGGAGATGAGCGCGGAAAGCACACACCACTTGTACCGGTCGGCCCTCTATGCCGAAGTCGCCAAAGTCATTTTTCTCAGCAGCCAGGAATACTACTCTTATGCTCACGGCCCCGGCGTCATTCACGAGGAGTATCCGGCCTCACGCCCTGCCAAGAACTACTATGACCTCTGCAAGGTCATTTCGGAGGATATTGCGCGTTACTACGCGGCTCGACACGGCATCCGCTCGATCGTGCTGCGGCCAGGCAATTTCACGGGTCTGCCAGAGCCGGGGCCGGATTTTCTGGGCAACCGGCTTCGGCGAGATGATGTAGCACAGATAGAGTTTCTCTGCCTTGACTACGAACCTGAAGACGGCTTCGAAGCCTTCAACGTGATGGCGGGCAATCCGTTTCAGCCCGAGGATCTGCCTGACTTGATGGAGCGCCCGATGGAGCTGATTGAACGCTACTATCCTGGCGCGAAAGCATTGATGCAGGCCCATAATACCGTCTGGGACGGCACCAACCGGCTCCGCACGATTCGGAAGGCCGAAAGAAAGCTTGGCTATCGGCCTCAGTTTACCTTTGAGCGATATCTCGAGAAACTGGGCTGGACAAGAGGGTAGTCCGGTCTTGGTGCTTGTCAGAGAATCGTTTGCCGTTCTGACCTGTCGCATATAGAAGATATGTCAACTATGACCTTCCCTCCAATCATCCAATCCGTCTTCGAGGAGTTCATCCCGATCTGCCGGCGGATCGCCGGCGACCAGCGCTACGCGATCTCGGTGGGCGGTTCGCTCGGCAAAGGCACCTGGGACAACCGTTCCGATGTGGACTTCCGCCTCTTCTCCGATCGCGAGTTGCCGCGCGCGAAGCAGCAGCCGGAACTGTGGACCGACTGCTACGCGGCGATCGAGCGTTGGCGCGCTCGCGGCATCGAGATTGACGGCGTCTGGCCGCGCACCGTCGGTGAGATCGATGCGGCGCTCGACGGCTGGCTGGGCGGCGAGGTTATGCCGGTCAACCTGGTGTGGACCATCTGGGGCTATCATATCCTGACCGATATCAACAACCAGTTCGTGATCGAAGACCCATATGGCATCATCGCTGCGTGGAAGGCGCGGCTGAGCAGCTACCCACCAGCGCTGAAGCAGGCCATCCTGGGCAAATACACGGCGTCACTGCGCTACTGGCGCGCCGACTACCATTACGCCAACAAAGTCGAGCGCGGAGACGTGGTTTTCCTGGCGGGCATGACCGCCAAGCTTGTCCATGAGATTATCCAGATCCTCTTCGCCCTCAACGAGACCTACTACGTGGGCGATGGCGCGAACCTGAACTTCGTCGAGAAATTCAGCATCGCGCCGGCGGACTTCTCGGCCCGGGTGCGGGCGATCCTGTATCCCGGTTCTGCCGGCGCGTTCGCTGGTCAATACGCCGCGCTGGCGACGCTGATTGATGAGACGCTGGCGCTGGCGGCGGAGGTTCAAGCATGAACAACAAAGAATGGTTCCGACAGGCAAAGTTCGGGATGATGGTCCACTGGGGGCTCTATTCCCTTCCCGCTGGCGAATGGAAGGGGCAGCGGATGCCCCTCATCGGCGAGTGGGCGCAATCGTACTTCAGGATTCCAAATCAGGAGTACGGCAAGCTCGCTGTGATTTTCAACCCGATCCTCTTCGACGCCGAGGAATGGGTCAGGCTGGCGCTGGAGGCCGGGATGCAGTATCTCGTCGTCACCAGCAAGCACCACGATGGCTTCGCGATGTTTCGTTCCGCGGTTGATCCGTATAACATCTACGACGCGTCGCCGTTCCGCCGTGATGTGATCGGTGAGTTGGCCGGGGCTTGTCATAAACATGGACTCAAGCTGGGTCTGTACTACTCCCAGGATCTCGATTGGCACGAGCCGAACGGCGGCGGTTACAAGCACGGCCACACGAACTGCGGCGTGATGAGCTGGACCAACGACTGGGACTACCCCGACAATGCGGGGAAGGACTACACCCAATGCTTCGAGCGCAAGATCAAGCCGCAGGTCGAGGAGATTCTGCGTAATTACGGCGATCTCTGCCTGATTTGGTTCGACACCCCGCTGACCGTCTCGCCGGAACAGAGCACCGAACTATACCATCTGGTGAAGAAGCATCAGCCGAACTGCCTTATCAATTCCCGAATCGGCAACGGCATGGGAGACCTCCTGGGGCGACAATCAGATCCCCGATGAGTTCATGAAGGACGGGCTGTTCGAGACGCCGGCGACGTTGAACGACACGTGGGGCTACAAGAGCTTCGATCAGAACTGGAAGAGCGCCGAGAAGGTCATCCAGTTGAAGGAGCACTTGAACGCCAGGGGCATCAACTATCTGCTCAATGTGGGCCCCGACTACCTCGGCCGGATTCCCGCGCCCTGCCAGGAGATTCTGCGGCAGGCGGGCAAGGAACTTGGGAGATAGAAACGGGAGAGGTTATGTCTGCGAACCAGAACCAGATCCAAACCGGAACGGCCGCGCTATCTCGATGCGGCTTCGTGAATGCCGCTGACTTCGGGTTTGCGCCCGAAGCGA
>JALOOE010000492.1 GCA_025454565.1 Anaerolineae bacterium | reverse complement strand
GCGCGCGTCGTGGGCATGCTTGATGCCGGGTTCGGCGACCAGGTGATGCTGAGCATGGATCGCGGCTGGTACGATCCGGCGCAGCCGGGCGGCGGTACGCCGCGGCCCTTCACCTACCTGAGCGAGGTCTTCCTGCCAAAGTTGGCCGCGGCTGGTGTCAATGATGCGACGATTCGTAAACTGACGCGCGACAATCCGTTCCGGGCATTTGCGCGATAAATCGGATTGACACATCGCTCCTTTCAGATATACTGATCGTCAGACAGACTGACGATCAGTAAACCTCAAAGGAGAACCATACGATGGAAACCTTCACCGTACAAGTTGCTCAACGCGGGTTGGTGACGCTTCCGCAAACCCTGCGGCGCACATACAATATCCAGACCGGGCAGGAGTTCACGCTGCTCGACCTCGACGGTCTATTCTTGCTCAGCCCACGACCTTCGCAGATAGACGCCCTGGCGGACAAAATCGCCGGCGAGTTGACCAAGCGCGGAGAGACACTGGAATCCATGCTCCAGGCGCTGCAAGAAGTGCGAGCTGACCGTGGTTAAGCCGAGTGGCTTCCTGGATATCAGCGTGCTCTTCGCTGCCATACTTTCACCAACCGGTGGCGCGCGTGCGATTCTGACATTGGCAGAACAGGACGCGATTCGCCTGTGGGTGGGGCCGGTCGTCTTGCGAGAAGCCGACGAGGTTTTCCGTCGCAAAGCACCGGATCTGCTGCCGCTGCTGGCGGCGCTCCTTGATCGGGCACAAGTGATGGTTGCCCCGCTCGCCAGCGCAGACGATCAAGCAAAGGCGGCAGCCACCGTAGATTATGCCCCGGACGCGCACGTGTTGGCTGAAGCGCTTGCGTCTGGGGCTGACTTCTTCATCACGCATGACGAAGCGCATTTTCTACGCAATCCACTGATCCAGACATTGTCCTGCCGTGTAGGCTCACCGGGTGACTTCCTGACCTGGATACGGACCGAATTAGCCAACGCAAGCAGCGCGGCTACAGGTCACAATTAGACGACCAGCCAGTCTCAATGCAGCAGTGCAACCGTGCGGCGCGTATCACGTAATACCGTGCGAAACGCGGCGCGGCCAGCAGGCGCGCCGCGCACATCGCATCAGGAGAAGCTCAGATGGCTATCATGAAAGAATCGCGCGAGGTTCAGGACTTCGAGGAAGTGGCGATGGAGGGGCACGGCGACCTCGTCATCGTGCAGGGCGATGCCGAAACGTTGGAGATCGAGGCCGACGAGGAATTGTTGGCCAAGCTCAAGACCGAAGTGCGCGGGCGACGTCTTGTGCTCGGCTATCGCAACTGGTGGGACTGGCTCACGCCGCCCTGGGGCGGATCACCGATCCACTACACCGTCACCATGAAGACGGTGCGCGGCGTGACTATCTCCGGTTCGGGGACCGTGACCTCCGCCGAGATTCGCACCGACGACCTCCGTCTGGAGATGAGCGGCTCGGGTCGCGGGACGATCGGCCGGCTGGATGCCGAAACACTGGGCATGCGCGTCTCTGGCTCCGGGCGGTTGGAGGTGGGAAGCGGTCAGGTCAGGGAGCAGGAGATCACGATCAGCGGATCGGGCAGCCTGCGCGCTGAGGAGTTGATCAGCGACGAGGCGGACGTCCGCATCAGCGGGTCGGGTAACATCCGGCTGCATGCGGAGAAGCGTCTCAACGTCCACATCTCCGGCAGCGGCGACGTCAGATATCGTGGCCAACCGGTCGTGACACAGCAGATTTCCGGCAGCGGAAAGATCGCGCCGCTGGAAGCGTAACGTGGACCGGTCGGTCATCATCATCGGCGCAGGAGTCGCGGGGCTGGCCGCGGGCTGCTACGCCCAGATGAACGGCTACCGCTCGCAGATCTTCGAGATGCATGATCTGCCCGGCGGCCTCTGCACCGCATGGGAGCGGCGCGGCTACGTCTTCGACGGCTGCATCCACTACCTGCTCGGCTCCGGCCCTGGGCAGCCCTACCACCGCATGTGGGAGGAGTTGGGCGCGATCCAGGGTCGGGGGATGATCCACCATGCCGAGCTGATGCGCGTGATCGGCCCGGACGGCAAGAGCTTCATCGCCTACGTCGATCCCGACGAGCTGGAGCGGCACATGAAGATGCTCTCGCCGGTCGATGCCCGGCTGATCGAGGGCTTCTGCGCCGCGATCCGCCAGTTCGCGCATTTCGACCACTCGGCCATGCAGGCCAAGCCGCGCAGCCTGATGGGGCCCGGCGACTGGGCCGCGTTCGGCATGAAAATGCTGCCCTTCCTCGGCCCACTGGCGAAGTGGGCGTTGGTTTCGGCCGAGGACTTCGCCGCCCGCTTCCGCGATCCTTTCCTGCGCCGCGCGTTCCCGGCCGCTTTCGGCTGGGGGGAAATCCCGATGCTGGCCGCCATCTCGCTCCTGGGCGCGATGCATGCGGGCAACGCGGCGTTCCCTGCTGGCGCATCGCTGGAGTTTGCGCGGGCGCTCGAAAACCGCTACCTGGCGCTGGGCGGCGAGATCCACTACAAGGCGCAGGTCGAACGCATCCTGGTGGAGCGGCAGGGCGGGAAGGCGCGCGCGGCGGGCGTGCGCCTCTACAGCAACGCCGAGCATCGCGCCGACACCGTCATCTCGGCCGCGGATGGCCGCGGGACGATCTTCGGCCTGCTGGACGGCGAGTTCGCCGGCCGCAAGATCAGGCGCACCTACGACGGTCATCTGCCGATCTACAGCCAGTTCCAGGTTTCGCTGGGGGTGACCCGTGATCTTTCAGCCGAGCCGCATTGGGCGACTTACCTGCTGGACGAGCCGGTATTGATCGCGGGGGACGAGCGCCGTGAGGTCGGCGTCAAGCATTACTGCTTTGACCCCAGCCTGGCCCCGGCAGGCAAATCAGCCGTGATCGTGATGCTGCGCACCGACTACGACTACTGGCAACGCATCTACGGCCGCCGGCCCTATGACATAGAGCAGACCGAAGTGTCCAACCAGGTGATCGACTTCCTGGAACGCATCTATCCGGGGCTGCGCTCAGACATCGAGGTAGTGGACGAGGCGACGCCGCTCAGCTACGAGCGCTACACCGGCAACTGGCAGGGCAGCAGCACGGGTTGGCTGCTGACGACACAGACGATGATGATGAACATCATCGGCATGCCCAAGACGCTCCCTGGCCTGTCCGACTTCGTCATGTGCGGCCAGTGGGTCGAGCCGGGCGGCATGGTTCCCGTCTGCGCGATGTCGGGCCGCAACGCGATCCAGTTCCTCTGCCATGCGGATCGGCGGCCG
>JALOOE010000021.1 GCA_025454565.1 Anaerolineae bacterium | reverse complement strand
GCCCGGCGTGTTGATGGCGCTGCTCGAAAAGCAGACGGCCAATCTCCGCCGCTTTCACCCGCACGCGCAGATGTGGGTGTCGCCGCAAGGCTATTCCGACGCATGGATGGAGGAATTCCTGGAGCTGCTGGCCGGCGGGCTCGACTGGCTGACCGGCGTGGTCTATGGGCCGTGGGTCTATGGCCCCATTGATCGCTTCCGGGAGCGCATCCCCGCCCGCTATCCCATCCGCAACTACCCGGATATCACCCATTCGCTCGATTGCCAGCTTCCCGTGCCCGATTGGGACGTGGCGTATGCGATCACAGAAGGCCGTGAGGTGATCAACCCGCGGCCGCGGGGTCAGGCCGCGCTCTTCCGGCATCAGCAGCCGTCCACCATCGGCTTCCTGACCTACTCCGAAGGGTGTCACGATGATGTGAACAAGATGGTCTGGAGCCGGTTGGGGTGGGATCCCGACGCCGACGTGGTCGAAATCCTGCGCGACTACGGCCGCTACTTCATCGGCGAACGGTATGCCGATGACTTCGCCCAGGGCTTGCTGGCGCTGGAACGCAACTGGCAGGGGCCGCTGGCGACAAACGCGGGCGTCACCATCACACTCCAGCAGTTCCAGGCGCTCGAAACCACAGCGTCGCCGTTCCTCCTGAAGAACTGGCGCTTCCAGCAGGCGCTCTACCGAGCGTACTACGACGCCTACGTGCGCAGCCGGCTGCTGCACGAGGAGGCGCTGGAGGAGAAGGCCAACGATCTGCTGCGCCAGGCGGCCGAGCGCGGTTCGCTGCCGGCGCTGGCCGAGGCGGAAGCGATCCTCGACGGGGCGATCACTCAGCCGATCTCGCTTGGGTGGCGCACGCGGCTCTTCCAACTCGCCGAGGCGCTCTTCCAGAGCCCGGCGCACATGCAGTTGAGCGTCAAGCTGTATCAGGGGCAAGAGGAGGTGCGCGGCGCCAACCTGGACGGCTGCGACTTCCCGCTCAACAACCGGCCCTGGCTCAAGGCACGTTTTGCGGAGCTGCGGCAGCTTCCCGATGAAGCCGAGCGACTGGCAGGCATCCGGGCGATCCTGGGCTGGACCGACCCCGGTCCGGGCGGTTTCTACGACGACCTCAGCCGGCCGTGGGCGCAGTCGCACCTGGCGACCGGCGCAGCCTTCGCCGATGACCCGGACTTCATGGCCGGGCCGCTGCGTCGCTTCCCGTACCGCAAGCACGGCGGCGCGCTCCGCCGGTCATGGCGGACCTTCGCCGGCTCATGGCACTTCAACACCTTCGGCATGCGCTACACCGGCCTGGATCCCGCGGCGCGCTACAAGCTGCGCGTGGTCTATTCCTGCCTGAAGCCGCACATCCCGATGCGCCTGACCGCAGCCGGGGGGATCGAGATTCACCCGTTCCTGGCGCGCAACGATCCGCCCGCACCGGTCGAGTTCGACATCCCGGCCGGGGCGATCCGGGGCGGTGAGTTGCGGCTGACGTGGGAGACCGAGCACGGCCGCGGCGGCAATCCCGGCGGCGCAGGCGTGTGCGAGGTGTGGCTGATCAAGCGCGAATGATTGGCTCGCGGATGACACGGATCAGCCGGATTCAGCCTATATCGGATCAATCCGTGTCCATCTGTGTCATCCGTGAGCGAAAGGTCTGCGAGGTTTTGATGCCTATCCTCCAACTGCGCAACCATATCCCCATCAGCGGGCCGGCGCGGCGCGAGCCGGTCGACGGGACCGAGAGCGCGCTGCGCGTCTCGCTCGGCTTCGAGCCGGCCTGGTATCATCGCCGCTGCGGGGTAGACCTGGGCGAGCGGTGGCATCACGACCCGCGCTACCGCCATGACGCGCTGGTGGCGATGAAGGCCGAGTTGCACCGCACCTTCCCGATGGTGAGCTATTGGAATCCTGATGACTCGCGGGACACCTGGACGATGTCGGGCGTCTACGGCGCGTACGTCATCCCGCAGGTGTTCGGCTGTAGGCTGGGTTACGCCGAGGATCGCTGGCCTGCTATCGTTCACCGGCCGGCGCGTTCATTGGAGGAATGGGCCGCGCTCGATGGGGACGAACTGCTCGCCGGCCCGTTTGTGGCCGAGCTGTTCGACCAGATGGAGGCTATCGCTGCCGCGGCCGGCGCCATCCACGGCTACCTGGTGTGGCACAGCGTCATCAACAACGCCTTCAACATCGTCGGCCCCGACATCTTTCTGGCGTTGGCCGACGCACCAGAAGTAGGAAGGCCGGAGACCGTCCATCGCTTCTTCGCGCTGATCTGCGACGTGATGATCCGGTTGGCGCAGCGCGTTCAGGCTCGGCAGCGCCGGTCGGGCTTTCCCATCAACCAGATGGACATCTCGAACTGCGTGATGAACATGATCTCCCCGCGGGCCTACCGCCAGTTCTTCTTCCCGTACGACAAGCGTTGCGCGGAGAGTTTTGAGCGATTCGGCGTGCACACGTGCAACTGGAATGTGACGCCCTACGCATATCAGCTTGCGAAGCTGCCCAAGGTCGGCTATCTCGACATGGGGATGATGTCCGACATGCGGCTGGTGCGCCAGCTTTTCCCTGAAACGCGGCGCGCGGTCATGTACTCGCCCGTGAAGTTCCACGACGCGCCGATCGAGGAGATCCGCGCGGACATGCAGCGCATCTACGACGAGTTGGCCCCGTGCGATGTGGTGATGGCGGACATCCAGGCGCAGACGCCGGACGAACGCGTGATCGAGTTGTGGGAGATCTGTCGCAGCCTGGAGGATGGGCGGAACTAACCGGGAGCGAGCCTTCAGACCTCTGCCACCACCGGGTTGACCAGCTCCCCGATCTTTTCCACGACGATCTTCACCGTGTCCCCTGGCTTCATGAACGGCGGCAGATTGCGCGCAAGCTCCGTCTTGGCCGGCGTGCCGGTTGAGATGACATCGCCCGGTTCGAGCGTCATCACCGCGCTGAGATAGGCGATCACGAACGGGATCGAGAAGATCATGTTGCCGGTGTTGGTGCGCTGCATCTCCAGGCCGTTCAGCGTCAGCGACAGCTCCAGGCAATGTGGATCGGGGATCACGTCGGCGGTGACCAGGGCCGGCCCCATCGGCCCGAAGGTGTCAAACGCCTTGCCGATCATCCACTGGCTCGTCCGCTTCTGGTAATCGCGCGCGCTGACGTCGTTGAAGATGGTGTACCCCGCCACGAAATCCAGCGCGTGCGCCTGAGCCACATGTCTCGCCCGTTTGCCGATCACCACGGCGAGTTCCGCCTCGTAGTCCACCTGGCTGGTCACGGACGGAATGACGATAGCCTGGCCGGCTCCGATGACCGTATTGGCGGTCTTGCAGAAGAACGTCGGATATTCCGGCGGCTCGGTCTTGCCGATGCCCATGTGGTCGAAGTAGTTATGCCCCAGGCAGACGATCTTGCCGGGTCGCAGCACCGGCGCGAGCAGGGTGACGTCGGCGCGGGGCGTGAGGCAGGCTCGATCCGGCGACGCGACCGCCTGGCGCGCCGAGGTGAGCGCGGTTTCGCCGATCTGCAGAAACTCGACCAGATCGGCGGGGAGATCGGGCCGCGCCAGGCTGAGATCCAGGATGTACTCCTGCCCGTCGAGCGCGAGCAGCGCGCCCAACCGGCTACGGGTGTGATGAGAAAAGGTGATGAGTTGCATAGTCTCGACCTCTGAGGCGTAGCGTAGATGCGGGGGCCTTCCGTTTCCAGTTTCAGGCTGCTCCTCGCGGCGGCCCGGAAGCGCGAGTCGCGTATCATCACGTTATCTTGACGACGATATCGGTGATGATATTGGCGGCCGCGTCCCCGCGGTCGGCGGCATTGGAGAGATGCCGGTATATCTCGCGCATCTTAAGGATCACGATGACGCGCTTGGGGCCGGCCGGCCCGTCGAAGAGATCCGCGATCGCCTCACGATAGACGTGTTCCACGCGATTTTCGAGCGCCTTCGCCCGTTGCGCATGTTCGGCGGCAACGCTGGGGTGGTCTTTGATCCGCAGCATCGCCAGATGCACCTCGCCAGCCGCCTCGCGCAGCAGTGACACCATACGCAACAGGTGCGGCGTGGGCGTCACGTGCAGCATCTCCA
Source organism: Anaerolineae bacterium (assembly GCA_025454565.1). Lineage (GTDB taxonomy): Bacteria > Chloroflexota > Anaerolineae > CG2-30-64-16 > CG2-30-64-16 > JALOOE01. The sequence continues at coordinate 7,099 of JALOOE010000021.1, read as the reverse complement.
TCTCTTGAACCGTCGACCAGGCGTAGTCCATGATGTCATCGATGGCGCGGGAAAGCGCAGAGATGTCCTCGCGATCGAATGGTGTGACGAAGGTGCGGTTCAACTCGCTGATCAGAATCCGGCGGATTTCGTCGGCGTCTTCTTCGCATTGGCGCACGGCATCGGCGGCCCTGGCGCTGTTAGTCCTGAAATCAACCACGATGACGCTGCTGCCTGGTGATCCACCGCCTTTCGCGTCGCCGACCTTGAGATCGGCGGCCCCGGTGTCCGCAACCTTCGCATCACCTGGCTTGGCGCCGCCGGTCTTGGGATCAGCGCCTTTGGCGTCACCGGACTTCACGCCACCGCTCTTGAGATCGGCGCTTTTTGTATCGCTGGCCTTGGCCTCACCGGTCTTGGTGTTGCTGAGCGTGACATAGGCATTCAGGGCGTCCAGCCCCTTGACGACGCAGGCGGCCTGTTCGATGAGCAGCTTCGTGAACTGGTCCTGACGCGGCCTGAATAGATTCGTGAGCCAACTCATGGCAGCCTCCCCAGAATAGCCGATACCGCGGCTCCCAGAATCACCGTGACCGGAATCGTCAACAACCAGGCGGCGCCGATCTGCGCGGCCACACCCCAACGCACCTTCGACAGGCGTTCGGCTGAGCCAACCCCCATGATGGCGGAGCTGACGACCTGGGTCGTGCTCACCGGTCCGCCCAACAAGGCCATGGAGAGGATCACCCCGGATGAGGCGATCTGCGTGTTGAACCCGTCCATAGGCCGGATCTTGTACAACTTGCCACCGAGGGTCTTGATGAGCCGCCAGCCGCCCAGGAAGGCGCCGCACGCAATCGCAGCCGCGCTGGCCGCTACCACCCACTGCGGCACCGAGAAGCTTGGTATGACGCCGGCTGAGACCAGGCCCAAGGTGATAACGCCCATCGCCTTTTGGGCGTCGTTGGTCCCGTGCGAGAGCGCCAGCGCGAAGGAAGTGGGGATCTGCCCGCGCTTGAAGCAGGTGTTAACGCTCGGAGTGGCCCCGCGCGCCAGGAATAAGACGACCTTGGTCACCAGGTAGCCGGCGAGGAGGCCCAGCGGCGGCGAGATAGCCAATGCCAGCAGCACCTTGGCCAGCCCGGCCGGCTGGACCACGCTCCAGCCGCTCCGGATGACCGCCGCGCCGATCAGTCCACCCACCAGTGCGTGGGATGAGCTGGAGGGGAGGCCTAACCACAAAGTGAAGAGATTCCACGCAATCGCGGCGATGAGCGCGGCAATCACGACCGAAATCTGGATCTCAGCACTGTTCAACAAGTCCTTGCCGATGGTGGTGGCGACCGCGACACCGAAGAGGAACGGCCCGATGAACTCGGCGATGGCGGCAATCGTCAGCGCCTGGCGGCCCGACAGCGCGCGCGAAGCGATCACGGTTGCGACGACGCTGGCGCAATCGCGAACGCCGCAGAGGAAATCGAAAACCAGCGCCAGACCGATGAGCACAAGAAGTGACAAGGGCGAGTCAGGCATCCGCAGGCTCTGATGCAAAGGGATATGGTCTGTTTGACAACCCGATGCGCCATGAAGTATACTCGATCTTGCACACGTGTGCAAGATGGCAACTGGTCAGAGTGAACAACGTGAAGACCTCCATCAAGGATATCGCTCGTGCGGCAGGCGTCTCACACTCTACAGTATCGCGCGCGCTCAGCGATAGCCCTCTCGTGAACGAGGTCACGCGGTCCCGTATCCATCGGCTGGCCCTGGAGATGGGCTATTCACCGGATGCGGGCGCGCGCAGTTTGGTGCGCGGTCACACCTGCACGGTCGGCGTGGTGGTGACAACGATCGCCGATCCTTTTTCCGCAGAGGTCGTGGAGGGGATCGAGGCTACGGCTTACAGCCACGGCTACTCGGTGATTTTGGCCGCATCGCACGATGAACCGGAGCGAGAGATCGCTGCGGTGGAGATGCTGCGCTCGAAGCGCGTGGATGCAGTGATCGTCACCTCATCGCGCGTGGGGGCACTGCACCAGGAACGGCTGGGCGCGGCGGGCGTGCCGGTGATCCTGCTCAATAGCCACAGTCTGGGCGGCGCGCCGCACACCTTTTCGGTTCGGGTGGACGATCAGCATGGCGCCCGGCTGGCGACAGAACACTTGCTGATGCTGGGCCATCGGCGGCTTGCGCACGTGGCAGGGCCAGCGGGGCACAGCCCCAGCGCCGATCGATTGGCCGGCTATCGTGCGGCGCTGGCCGGGGTCGGCGTCCCGTTCGATCCGGCGCAGGTCATTGCGGGAACCGGGCGGCCGGCGGCCGGTGAGCAGGCGCTGCCGCAGTTCCTCGCGATGGCCGCACGACCGACCGCGGTTTTCTGCTACAACGACATGACCGCCATCGGTCTTCTACGCGCGGCGCATTCGGCAGGCCTGATCGTGCCGGATGACCTTGCCATTGCCGGTTTCGATGACATCCCCTTCGCTACCTACGTTTCGCCGTCCCTCACGACCATCGCTCAGCCCAAGTTCGAGCTGGGCCAACAGGCGATGTCGATGGCCCTGACACTGATGTCGGGCGTTGCCGAGGGCGTGAGCGACGTAGTGCTGCAGGGGCGGTTGGTGGTGAGAGAGTCAACAAGGATTAGGGGGTAGCGGCTTGGGACTTGGGTCTGGGAGAGCGCTATTCCTGGTCCCCAGTGCCCAGTCCCTGATCCAGGTACCCAATAGCCAGGAGGAATCCATGTCCAAAATGAAAGCGCTCGTGTTCCGAGATGCGGGCAAGCTCGAACTGACCCAGATCCCTGTGCCGCAGGTCAAGAACCCCGATGATGTGCTGCTGCGGGTGAAGGCGGTCGGGATTTGCGGCACCGATGTGAAGATCCTCGAAGGCAAGCACCATTTCAAGCCGAACACGGTGCTCGGCCACGAGTTCTGCGGTGAGGTGATCGGGATCGGCACCCACGTCAAGTACATCAAGGTCGGGGATCGCGTGGCGGTCGACAACAACATCCGCTGCGGCTTCTGCTCCTTCTGCCGCATGGGCCTCAGCAGCCAGTGCGTCGAGATCAAGTTCAACGCACTCGGCGTGATGCGCGACGGCGGTTACGCGGAGTATTGCGTCGTGCCGGAAAAGCAGTGCTTCACGCTGCCCGACGAGATCGACGATGTGCTCGGCTCGCAGGTCGAGACGTTGGCGACGGTCGTCAACGGGATGAACACGCTCCAGATGCTGCCTTACGACTACGTCATGATCCTCGGCTTCGGCCCCATCGGCTATCTTTTCGCCCAGTTCGCCAAGAACATCGCAGCCAAGGTCGCCGTGACCGAGATCGACCCGTATCGCATCGGCGTGGCGAAGGAGTGCGGGCTGACCGTCTGGAACCCGAACGAAGTGGATGTGGTCGAGAAGATCACCGAGTTCACCTACGGCCGCAAAGCCGACATCGTGATCGAGGCGACCGGCAACGCGCTCGGTCAGGCGCTCAAGTGCGTGACGCCGGGTGGCAAGGTGCTGCCCTTCGGCATGGATTCGAGCGTGCATCTTGACGTGACGCCGAACGAGATCACCCGTTGGGCGACCAAAGTTCTCGGCCTCTACCTGGGCCAGAACACGATGGTGCCCTCGATCCGCGTCTTCCAGGAAAACCGGCTCAACATGAAACCGTTCTTCACCAAAGTGATCCCGTTGGAGGATGGGCCGGAAGCGTTCTGCGATCTGGGCCTGGATATCGCGACGATGGCGCACGGGCCCAAGAACGCCATGAAGATCGTGATGAAGCCATGAACAAAATGAACATCGCCGTCATCGGCACAGGGCGGATGGGCAGCGTACACGTTCGGAACCTGGTGCGTAAGATTCCGGAGGCGAACCTCGTTGCCATCTGCGACATCCGCCTGGAAGTGGCGCAGGCCCTCGCTGAGGAGCTGGGCATCCCGCGCGTCGTGGCAGACTACCACGAGCTGCTGGCCGATCCATCCATCACTGCGGTGTTGATCGCCACGAGCACCGACACGCACTGGTTCATTGTGCGCGACGCGGCGCAGGCGGGCAAGCACATCTTCTGCGAGAAGCCCCTCGCGCTCGATCTGCCGAGCATCGACGTGGCCCTGGCCGCGGTCGATGCTGCGGGCGTCAAGCTCCAGGTCGGTTTCAATCGGCGGTTCGACCCGGCCTTCCGCCGCGTGCATGACCTGGTGGCCTCCGGGGCCATCGGCCGGCCCTGCATCCTGCACATCATCAGTCGCGACCCCGAGCCGCCCTCGGTCGAATACGCCAGGGCTTCGGGCGGCATGTATCTCGACATGACCATCCACGACTTCGACATGGCACGCTTTCAGGTGGGCGAGGTCGACGAAGTCTACGCGATGGGCAGCGTGCTCGTAGCGCCCTGGCTGGCCGAGGCGGGCGACGTCGACACCGATGTCGTGACGCTGCGCTTCGCCAACGGCGCGCTGGGCGTGATCGATAACAGCCGCCAGGCGGTCTATGGCTACGACCAGCGGCTGGAGGTCTTCTGCTCGGCGGGGACGGCCCAGGCTGAGAACGAGGCAGTGGACACGGTGGTGGTAGGCGACCGCTCCGGCTATCACGCGGCGCTGCCGCCACGCTTCTTCATGCAGCGCTACCCCGAAACCTACGTCAACGAGGTGCGTGAGTTCATCGCCTGCGTCCAGGAAGACCGCACGCCCTCTGTCACCGGCCGTGATGGCCGTCTGTCGGTGGTGCTGGGCTATGCCGCACTCAAGTCGTATCGGGAGAATCGGCCGGTGAAGTTGAGCGAGATCGCTGCGCTCTGACGAAGGACCAACGACTAAAGACGAAGGGGTCTTGGTCCTTGGTCATTCGTCCTTCGTCAAGGGGGTTTGCCATGCTTCTCGCCTTTCACGGCGCCACAACTATGTCCTGCGACCTCGAGACCGATGTCGCGGTCACGGCTGCGGCGGGATTCGGAGCGCTGGAGGTCTGGGCGGCGAAAGTGGATCGCTACCTGGCCGCCCATTCGCTGGCCGATCTCAACGCGTTATTCGTGAACGCGGGCATCGCGCCGCTGACGATCAACTCCATCGAGTTCATCGCCTTCCGAACGCCTGACGAGTATGCCGCGATCCGGGCGCGCTGCCGGGAGTTGAGCCGTATCGCCCAGGCCATCGGCTGCCCGACTGTCGTCGTGGTGCCCAGCCCGACTCCCGACCGCAACCTGCCGTGGGCCGAGGTCGTGGCGGAGTACGTTCGGGTGCTGCGCGACCTGGGCGAGGTCGCCGGCCAGTTCGGCGTCCGGTTGTCGTTCGAGTTTCTCGGTTTCGGCTGGTGCAGCGTGCGCACGCCGCGCGCCGCGGCCGAGATTGTACGGGCGACCGGTCGGGCCAACGTCGGTATGACGGTGGACGCCGCGCACTTCTACGGCGGCGGCGGGCTGTTGGATGAGTTGGACGCGCTCGATCCGGCGCTCATCTTCGCCTTCCACCTGGACGATCTGGAGGATACGCCGAAGGAGGCGATCACCGACGCTACGCGCGTCTTGCCTGGCCTGGGCGTCGTGCCGCTCGACGCCATCTGCGGCCGGTTGCAGACCATCGGTTACGACGGCCCGTGTTCCATCGAGTTGTTCCGGCCCGAATACTGGGGCTGGGATCCGTATAAACTGGCGGCGAAGGCACGCGAGGCGGCGATGCGCGTACTGGCGCCGCACTTCCGCGTGTCGGCGACCGGCGGTTGACCCGCCGGCTGAACCCGAAAAGGCCCCTCAGGGCCTGACTTCGAGCGGCTGTAGCCGCTTCTCAACTTCAGGCAGGGGTTGCTCCCCTGGGAATTCTAGGAGCGATTTCATGTCCAATCAAGTGATCCCGCAAGGTTTACTCCCCACCAACCAACCCGACCTTTTCTTCGAAGACAACGCTGTGGGCCGCATGAAGAAGCAGGTTTGGGACGCCAGCGACGCCGAAATTGACGCCATCCTGGCCGACTACGGCGTACCGTCACCGGTAGAATGGGGCAAGCCTGGTTCGTATATCCAGACGACCGTGCGCTGGCAGGTGGAAGCCAATCGGAAGAAGAATGACATCGTCTTCATCCCGGTCGGCTGCACCGAGCTGCACGGCCAGCACCTGCCGAGCGCATCCGACACCCTCTACGTCAGTCAGATCTGCGAGGGGGTGCGGCGTTTCACCGCCAGGCGCGGCGCGCCGGTCAACCTGGCGCTGCCGCCGTTGAACTACGGCGGCCACCCATATCACCACATGGGCATGCCCGGCACCGTCATCGTGCGCGAGCACGTCGTCCGCGAGATGATGATTGATGTGATGCTCGGCCTGTGGAACGATGGCTTTCGCAAGCAGCTCATCGTCAACAACCACGGCCAGTTGTGGATGCTGGAGTCGGCCGTGCAGGAGTTCCAGAAGCGTTATCAGCTCCCCGGCATCTTCCGCGTGATCGACTGGCATCGCGGGGTGCGCGAATTCTTCCGCCCCACCGAGCGCGGCGGCAAGCTGGGCACGAACTTCGTCCACGCCGACGAATCGGAGACCTCGCTCGGCCTGCTGCTCCATCCCGACATGGTGGATATGAATTACGCGGTGGACACCGAGGGCAAAGCGTATCTGCCCGAAGGCCACTTCGACAAGTCAGTGGACCCCTTCGGCCGGCCGAGCCGTTGGTCGGAGGGCGAAGGGCACTTCGCCATCGAGATCGCCGCGACGCCGGAAGGCGTGGTGGGCAAGGCCAAATCTGGCACGGCCGAGAAGGCCAAGCGCCCCATGGCCGCTATCCTGAAGTACTTGACGCTGTGGCATGACGATGTGCTCGCCGCCTTCCCCGCCGGCAGCGTGCCGCCCGTCGGGGAAGTCACCTTGCGCACCGCCGCCGAGATGGAGCCCTACCTGCGCGAGCCGCTGAGCGAGGGGTGGAAGCCGGTCTATGCGATCCCGCGCATCGGGCAGGGGACAGAAGTGTGACGGATGACGGAAGACGGGAGACGGAAGACGAGTTATCGTCCTCCGTCTGCCGTCTTCCGTCGGTAATCAAGGAGTCAATCCCATGAAAGGCAAAATGCAAGGCGTGACCCTGGTGGCGGATTGGGCGCCTAAGCCGGGTTTCAAACTCGGTGCGAAGGACATCGAGG
>JALOOE010000020.1 GCA_025454565.1 Anaerolineae bacterium | reverse complement strand
GGCGTCGTCGCTGCGCATGACATCCCAATGCTTCTGCATGAAGAGCACATCGGGCCGTGCCGGGTGCATCGCGATGCTGTGGACGCAGTGGCCGACTTCTGCATCCTGATCGGGGATATAATCGGAGCGTAGCCCACGGTTGACGGGCTGCCATCTCTTGCCCCCGTCGTCACTGCGGAACACGCCTGCCGCCGAGATGGCAATGTACATCCGACCGGGGTTTTTGGCGTCCAGCAGGATCTTGTGCAGACCCAATCCCCCGGCGCCGGGCATCCATTGGGGGCCCGTGCCCTGGCCGCGCAGCCCAGGGAGCTCGTGCCACGATTGTCCGCCATCGGTCGTGCGGAAAAGCGCGGCGTCTTCCACCCCGGCATATACCGTGTCCGGATCGGTCAGCGAGGGTTCGAGATACCAGACGCGCTTGAACTCCCACGGATGTTGTGTGCCGTCGTAGAACTGGTGCGTGGTGAGAGGCGCAGCGGCAGTGTCATAGAGGAAATTGTTGCTTTCGCCGATGGGCATGCCATCGGGCGAGGTGGTCGGCGCGCCAGGTTTGGAACCGGGCTGATGCCACGTCTTGCCGCCGTCATCTGAGCGCTGGATGATCTGTCCGAACCAACCGGAGGTTTGCGAGGCATACAGCCGATTCGGGTCAACGGACGATCCGTTGAGATGGTAAATCTCCCAGCCCGCAAAGTGCGGGCCGCTGATCTCCCACGTTTCACGCCTCGCATCTGACGTCAGGATGAACGCGCCCTTGCGCGTGCCCACCAGTACTCGTACACCGCTCATGACTTGCTCCTTTCTGAGGTACCTGTCGATCTATACACTACTGATAGCTAACCAAAGAAGTAGCATTCGGACTGGAAGTTCATCCTCACATAATAGAACATAAATTCCATGAAGTCGGTATGGAAATATACCAATTCCAGACATCAAGAGAAGCGTCTTGAGACACGGTGACGAACTGGGCTGGCGGATGGCCGCCGGCCAAACGAGCCCGTCCCACCCCGGATCATTTGCCCGAAGTGGCCCATCGGTAGTAAACTGCATACTTGTTTGCACACCACGGGGAGCGCCTCCCGAAAACGCCAAGGAGAACAGGATATGCCCGTCAATCTTCGCCATCGCTCATTTGTAAAAGAGCTTGACTTCACGCCCGAGGAGCTCAAGTTCCTCCTCAAGCTGTCCGCCGACCTGAAAGCGGCCAAATATGCCGGCTATGAGCAGCCGCGCCTCAAGGGCAAAAACATCGCGTTGATCTTGCGCACGTCACCTACCTGGGGCCGGACGGCACACAGATCGGCCACAAGGAATCGATGAAAGACACCGCCCGCGTGTTGGGCCGCATGTACGACGGCATCGAATACCGCGGCTTCGGCCAGGCGATTGTGGAAACCCTGGCGCAATACGCCGGCGTGCCGGTGTGGAACGGCCTGACCAACGAATTCCACCCGACCGACGATGATCGAGCACAGCGCCAAGCCCGCGAGCCAGATCGCCTTCTGCTACCTGGGCGACGCGCGCTTCAACATGGGCAACTCGCTGATGGTGATGGGCTGCAAGATGGGCATGGATGTACGCATTTGCGCGCCCCGCAGCCTGTGGCCGAAAGACGAGCTGATCACGACCTGTCGCCAGATCGCCGCCGAGACCGGCGCGCGCCTGACCGTGACTGAGAATGTCGACGAAGGGGTGCAGGGGGTGGACTTCTTGCACACCGACGTGTGGGTCTCGATGGGCGAACCGAAGGAAGTGTGGGACGAGCGCATCAAGCTGCTCCTGCCCTATCAGGTCAACGCCGAAGCGATCCGCCCACAGGTCAAGTTCATGCACTGCCTGCCGGCGTTCCACAATCGCGAGACGAAGGTAGGCGAGGACATCTACCAGAAGACGGGCCTGGATGGCCTGGAGGTGACCGAGGAGGTCTTCGAGTCGCCGCGCTCGATCGTATTCGACCAGGCCGAGAACCGCATGCACACCATCAAGGCGATCATGGTAGCAACGCTGGGGGATTGATCGCCGCGACAATTGATGAAGGGCGGATCTCGGCGGATCCGCCCTTCACCGTTCCGATACGGCCATTCGGATGTGCGATTTCTCGACGGATTGGCGCCCCTGCTCGCCTCCGGCAGATGAAGACGGTCGTCTGCCCGAAGCGAGCGCCAGCAACCCGACGGAGGTTGGGACATGAAGTTATTCAATCTGTCCAGATCATTCAACTGGCGCATCCTCCTGGTGCGCATTCTTGTCAACGCGGTGACGCTGCTCGTCCTCGCGATACTGCCCGGCATCCAATTTGTCGACCCATCCCTCGGCAAGCTTTTTCTGATGGCGCTGGTGCTCGGCCTGATCAACGCGTTCATCAAGCCGGTGCTCCAGTTTCTCACCCTTTCTTTTCTCTTCGTGACCTACGGCTTCGTGCTTATCCTGATCAACGCACTTGTGCTCATGTTGCTGGCCCGGTTGTTCGACTCGTATCAACTCACCAGCATCTGGGCGGCCTTGCTGGGCGGCGCGTTGATCGGGATCATCAGCAGCGTTTTGGAGAGCTTTTTCGGCGTTGCCCCGCCGATCCTGCCGGAGAAACCGCCTGAGTTGAAGCGACAGATCGCAGCCAGTCAGGCGAGCCCCGTTCAGGCCGCGCTGGCTCGCAAGGTCATCCCGCAAGGACAGCTCGCCGACAGCACGCCGGAGTCGATGACAAACGCGCCTTCGCCGGCAAAGCCAAACGGCGAAACAGAGGCGCATGCCGCCGCTGTGACGGGCCAGTCGGCTGAGACCCCGGCCAAGGAAGACCATGCATCCGACCGCGGAGGTGACGCATGAAACGCAATTCGCTCGACAAAGCTCGCGAAAGCCTGCGTCTGCAGCAAGTCTACAATGTCTTCTTGCGTTACGGCTTCGATGTCCTGTTCGACCGGTGGGAAACGATCGGCAACTTCCGCCGCTCGATGCAATCCTGGATCTGGCAGATCCCCCGCAACGACCTCGAAGCGGTGCCGCTGCCGACCAAAATGCGCATGATGATCGAGGAGCTCGGCCCGACATACGTCAAAATGGGCCAGATCGTGTCGAGTCAGGCTTCGGTCATCCCTCCGGAATGGGCCGTTGAGCTCGAAAAGCTCCAGAGCAACGTGCCCCCCTTCCCCAGCGATCAGGTGCGCGAGATCATCATCGAGGAACTGAAGGCGCCGCCTGAGGAGCTGTACGCGACCTTCGAGCCGAATCCATTTGCCGCGGCGTCCACGGCGCAAGTGCATCGCGCCACCCTGCATGACGGCACCCCGGTCGTCGTCAAGGTGCAGCGGCCCTATATCCGCACCGAGATGAAGTCCGACATCGGCATCATGCAAAACGCGGCCAGGGTCGTCACGGCCCGTTCCGAATACGTGAGGTCAATCGACCTGGTGGGTATGTTGGATCAGTTCGGCAGCAGCGTGCTGTCAGAACTGGACTACACCGTCGAGGCCTACAACACCATGCGCCTGACCAAAGGGCTGGAGAGCATCCCCGGCATCCACATGCCCCGGATCTATCTCCCACTTTCAACCTCCAAGGTGAAAACCGAGGACTTCGTCAAAGGCGTGAAGATCAACAATGTGGAGGCGATCGAGGCTGCCGGCCTCGATCGTGACACGCTGGCCTTGACCTTCACACGCGCGATCCTCAAGCAGCTCTTGATCGACGGCTTCTTTCACGCCGATCCGCATCCCGGCAACGTGCTGGTCAGCTTGCAGACGGGAGAGGTCACCTTCATCGATTGCGGCATGATCGGCGAGCTCGATGTGCAGCAGCGGATCAACCTGATCCAGCTCCTGATCGCCATTGAGCAGATGGATATACCGAGCATGGGTCAGCTCCTTCGCGAGATGAGCGTGCCTTTCGTCGATCACCCTGACGATGCGGGCTTCTTTCACGACTTTGAACGCCTGATGGGGCGCCTGGCCATGTCCGGCGGAGATTTCGGCCAGATCGTGAGCTCGGCGACCAATCTGTTAAGCGAGCACGGGCTACGGCTGAATCCGAACCTGACGATGGCGATCAAGGCGTTGATGCAGATGAGCACCATCGGAGACGCGCTCTACCCGAAGCCCGGTCTGATGACCAAAGCGATTGAGATGCTCAAGGAGATGGCGATCCAGGCAGTGACGGCCGACAAGGTCATCGCCGAAGGGCGCAAGCAAATCCTCTCCGTGGGGCGCGAGCTCTTCAAGCGTATCCCCAACCTGACGGACGCGACGACGAAATGGCTCGACCAGTACCAGAAGGGCCGGTTTGAAGTCACCCTCGATACGTCGCAACTCAGCAAAGAGGTGGACAGGGTCAGCGGTCTCGGCAGTCAGGTGATCGCCGCCATCATCTTCGTCGGCATCCTGGTCGGTTCGGCGATCACGCTGGTCGGCATCGCAGCCCTGAAACCCGAGGGGAGCTGGGGCACCATCATGGCTCAACTCGCCATCGTCGGGTATGTGGTAGCGATGGTGGGTGGCCTGCTGATGATCTTCAGGCTTTTCTGGCGCTGGTTCCGCGGTCGGGGAGCGAATGGGAACTGACACCGCGAAGTCAGACGCTCGGCCCGTGACAACACCGAGCCTGGAGTCCTATGGCAGATAGGCGAACCGCCGTCGTCATCGCCGGCATCATGCTCAGCCTGTTCATGTCGGCCATCGAGGCAACGGTGGTGGCGACAGCGATGCCGACGATCGTCTCCCAACTCGGCGGGCTGGCTGCCTACAGTTGGGTCTTCTCGGCCTACATGCTGACCTCCACCACCACGGTGCCGCTATACGGCAAGCTGTCCGACCTCTACGGCCGGCGGCGGCTGTTCTTCATCGCCATGGTGCTGTTTCTGCTCGGCTCGATCCTCTGCGGGATGTCCCAGAGCATGGAGCAGTTGATCGCGTTTCGCGCGCTTCAGGGTCTCGGCGCGGGCGGGCTGATCCCGCTCGCGTTCATCATCATCGGCGATATCCTCCCGTTTGCCCAGCGCGCCCGCATGCAGGGGCTCTTCTCGGGCGTGTGGGGCGTGGCATCCATCGCCGGCCCGCTGCTCGGCGGCTTCCTGGTCGATCAACTCTCCTGGCGATGGGTATTTTATGTCAATATCATACCGGGATTGCTGGCCATCGCGCTGGTGGGCATCGCGCTGCGCGATCCGGCGCGCGCCCCCGGAGCAGCCCGGCCGTCGGTCGACTACGGCGGCGCGCTCTTGCTGACGGCTGGTGTGGTAGCGTTGCTGCTGGGATTGTTCGAGCTGGGCACCCCCACAGGCTGGACGCTCCTTGCCTTCGCGCTGATGCTCTTCGCAGCGCTGCTCTGGGTCGAGCGCCGCGCCGCCGATCCGGTCCTGCCTCTGCCGCTCTTCCGAGACCGCCTGTTCGCCGTCGCCATCGCGCAGGGGGTCTTGTCCGGCTGGGCGATGTTCGGCAGCACGAACTTCGTGCCGTTATTCGGCCAGGGTGTGCTCGGCCTCAGCGCCACGGCGGCCGGCACTGCGCTCACCCCGATGATGCTGAGCTGGACGGCCGCCAGCATCATCGGCGGCCGGTTGTTGCTCCGCTACGGCTATCGCACCCTGGCCCTCGCGGGCGGCGCATGCCTGGCTGCCGGCGCATTTCTGATGACACGGCTGACCACGAGCACCTCACTCGCCTATCTGATGCTGTGTCTCGGTGTAATGGGGGCCGGCATGGGATTGGTGGTTCCGGCGTTTCTGATCGCCGTGCAGAGCAGCGTGCAGCGGGCGAAGCTCGGCACGGCCACGGCGACGCTGCAGTTCAGCCGCAGCATCGGCGGCACGTTGGGCGTCAGCGTGATGGGCGTCATCCTGACCGCGCAACTGGCGGCGAATCTGGCGGCGGCGGGCATCAGCACGGCCACCGTCTCCCTCGGCGCTCTGATCGATCCCGGCAAGCACGGCGCTGCGGCCACCGCGCTGGACACCACCGTGCGGACCGCGTTGGCGGCCGCGCTCGACAGCGTCTTCGTCGCCGCATTCATCGCGGCCGCGTTGGCCCTGGCAGTCACCTTCTTGACGCCGCACGGCCACATCGCCGAACAGGCCGCGCTGATTGCAGCCGCGAAGCCTGAAGTCACATCGAAAAGCTGACCCACGCCGGAGATTGTCCCGACATGCCTGTCGTCATCCGCCCCGCCACAGCCGCCGACCAAGCGACCATCTCGGCGATGGTGCGCGATGCACGGCTCAATCCGTTGCGTCTCCACTGGCGGGACTTCCTCATCGCCGAAGATGAACGACGCATCGTGGGCATCGGCCAGGTCAGACCGCACGGCGATGGCAGTCGCGAGCTGTCATCCCTGGTCGTCGCGCGCGCATACCGCGGGACAGGGGTCGGCAGCCAGATTGTCCGTGCACTGCTGGCACGCGAACGCGGGCCGATCTATCTCTTCTGTCGTGAGCAGCTTTCGCCCTTCTATGCGCGGTTCGGGTTCCACATCGCCGAGCGGCAAACGCTGCCGCGCGCGCTGGCGAGACTGCTCCGACTGGGGAATCTCATGACTTCCGTCGAGGCGCAGTTCAGCGGCCACCACGTCCGCATCGTCGCGATGCGGCGCGACCCACCCTCCCCCGCAACCCTCCCCGACAACGCACCCCCCGCCATTTGACAGATGCCCGCACGTCGGGTATAACCAGTTTGCGCCTTACTGACGCGCAAATCCATTCGAAGGAGGCGAGCGACATGCTTCATATGCTCTGTAACATGCGACCAGCCCGCTCGCCGCGCCACGCCCCAACTCCGAACGCCTGACGTCCCGTCAGTCCCTCGGCACCAGGGCCATGAGCCGGCGAACCACCCTGCGGCTCATGGCTTTTTTGTCGGTTCGACATCCATCCCTTCCCCCGCAAGCGTGCCTGTGGCTTGCGGCCACTCAGCCGACCGAACGCCAGCCGCGCGAAACCTGATCCGTCGTCTGCCGTATATTTGTGCGAACCTAGTCTTCGCCCTGCGGAGGTAACACCTATGGCGCCCGTTGTCACTCCCGCGCCGTACGATCTGAAGAACGCCATCTCGCCCAACCGACTGACGGGCTTGTGGCGCATGCTCACCGGCTATCGCTTGCTCTATCTCGCCGCGATCTCAAGCCTGGCAGTAGCGTCGCTCGCCAAGACCAGCACCTATCTGCTGCTGCGCTACTACGTCGATAACGTCCTGGGCAAGAATGCTGCGCTGGTTGCCCTGGCAGCGGTGGCGTTGGGGTTCGTGCTGCTGGCGGTGGTCGAAGGCGGCTTCTCGTTCCTCAGCGGCCGCCTGGCTTCGCGGTCCGCCGAAGGGATCACGCTGCGGCTGCGCACCTTCCTGTTCGATCACATTCAGCGGCTGAGCTTCAGCTATCACGACAAAACACAGACCGGCGATCTGATCCAGCGCTCGACATCGGATGTGGACGCGATCAGGCGCTTCTATGCCGACCAGGCGATCGGCATCGGCCGCATCGTGCTGCTGTTCACGATCAACTTCTGGGCGATCTGGCGACTCGACTCGCGTCTGGCGCTGATGTCGGTCGTCGTCGTTCCGGTGATCGTCGTCATGTCGCTGTTCTTCTTCAAGCGGGTGTCGAAGGCTTACGAAAAGTATCAGGAGCAGGAGGCCACCCTCTCCACCGTGCTCCAGGAGAATCTGACGGGCGTGCGGGTGGTGAAGGCCTTTGCCCGGCAGCAATACGAGCGTGAGAAATTCGAGAAGGAGAACTGGGCGAAGTTCCTACGCGGCAAGCGGCTGTTGACGATGCACGCGCTCTTCTGGCCCACGTCCGACATCTTGTGTGGCCTGCAGATGCTGCTCGGCTTCACGGTCGGCGCGCTCATGGCGATCAACGGGACGATCACCGTGGGCACCTACCTGGCCTATTCGGGCCTGCTCGTTTGGCTGATCTTCCCGATGCGCAACCTGGGCCGCCTGATCGTGCAGACCTCCACCGGCATGGTCTCCTACGGCCGCGTGGTCGAGGTCATCAGCCAGACGCGCGAGCCGCTGACCGAAGGCAGCCATCGACCCGCCGACGATGTGCGCGGCGAGATCGAATTTCGCGATGTCTCGTTCCAATACCAGGCCGACGCGCCCGTGCTCCAGGATCTGAGCTTCTGCGTCAAGCCAGGGCAATCGGTGGCGCTGTTGGGCGCGACCGGATCGGGCAAGACATCGCTGGTCAACCTGCTGCCGCGTTTCTATGAGTATACGTCAGGCAGCCTCACGCTGGACGGCGTCGAACTGAAAGAGTATCCGAGGGACTACCTGCGGCATGAGATCGGCATCGTGGAGCAGGAGCCGTTCCTGTTCTCGCGCACCATCCGGGAGAACATCAGCTATGGCGTCGGGCGAGACGTGCCCGATGAGGAAATAGAAGCCGCAGCACGCGCCGCGGCCATCCACGATGTGATCCTGAGCTTCCCGGACGGCTACAACACGCTGGTCGGGGAGAAGGGTGTGACGTTGTCGGGCGGGCAACGGCAGCGCGTGGCGATCGCCCGCACGCTGCTCAAAGACCCGCGCATCCTGATCCTGGACGACTCCACCTCGGCGGTGGACACCGAAACCGAAGCCGAGATCCGGGGTGCGCTCGAAGGCTTGATGCAGGGACGCTCGACCTTCATCATCGCGCATCGCATCCAAAGCCTGATGAACGCCGATCAGATCCTGGTGCTGGAGAAAGGTCGGATCGTCCAGCACGGCTCGCACGACGAGTTGTTGGCGCAAGAGGGGTTCTATCGCAAGATCTACGACTTGCAGGCGCGCATTGAGAACGAATTGGAGCAGGATCTGGCGGGCATCGTCGCGCCGAGTGAGCCGTCGGGGAATGGGCACCAGTAGGAGTCAGGGGTCAACATGGCTGACAATTACGAATTTGAGGAAGAGGAATTCAATACGCAGTTCAACGGCGGCACGCTGCGGCGCGTGCTGGGGCTGCTGCGCCCGCACTGGAAATGGGTGGTCGGCTTCCTGGTCACCATCGCTATCACCGCGTTTCTCGACTCCATCTTCACGCTGCTGTCGAAGCGGATGGTGGATCAGGCGATCATACCGGGCGACAAGGCCGTGCTGTACCAGACGGTCGCGATCTACGCCGGACTGGTGTTGGTGCAGGCCGGACTGGTGCTGGGCTTCATCTTCATGGCGGGTATCCTGGGCGAGCGCGTCCAGTACGATCTGCGCAAGAAGCTGTTCAACCATCTGCAAGAACTGTCGTTCTCCTACTTCGGCCGGACGCCCGTGGGCTGGATCATGTCGCGCGTCACCTCCGACTCGGAGCGCATCGCGCAACTGGTGACGTGGGGCATGCTGGACGTTGTCTGGGCGGTCATCAGCGTGACCACCTCGATGATCTTCATGCTGCTGATCAACTGGAAGCTGGCGCTGATCGTGCTGACGCTGATCCCGATTCTGCTGGTGATCGCTGTATGGTTCAAGAAGCGCATCCTGGTCGAATATCGCAATGTGCGCAAGTTGAACTCCAAGCTCACCGGCGAGTACAACCAGAATATCACCGGCGTGCGGGTCGTGAAGGCGCTGGGTCGGGAACAGGCGAACCTGGACGACTTCAGCGGCCTCGCCAGCGACATGTACCGGGCATCGTTCCGGGCAGCCTGGTTGTCGGCGCTGTTCCTGCCCGCGGTGCAGATCATCTCGGCGGTGGCCGTGGGCAGCATCGCCTTCTACGGCGGCATCCAGGTCGAGATCGGCGCGCTGACGATCGGCGGCATCCAGGCGTTCATCTCGTATGTGACGTTCATGATGTGGCCGATCCAGGACCTGGCGCGCGTCTACGCCGACATGCAGAATGCCATCGCATCCGCCGAGCGCACCTTCTCGCTGGTGGATGCCAAGCCCGATATCACGGATCGGTCCGGCGCCGTCGATCCCGGCACCATCCGGGGCGATATCGAGTTCGAGCACGTCAACTTCTGGTACGAACAGGGCAAGCCCGTGCTGACCGACTTCAGCCTGAAAGTGAAGGCCGGGGAAACCATCGCGCTGGTGGGGCCGACAGGGGGCGGCAAATCAACGATCGTGAACCTGGTGTGCCGCTTCTACGAGCCGAAGGAAGGCGCGATCCGCATCGGCGGCCGCGACTATATGGACCTGACGCTGCACGCCATTCAGTCACGCATCGGCGTGGTGCTCCAGACGCCGCACCTGTTCTCCGGCACGATCCGCGAGAACCTGCGCTACGGACGGCTGGACGCGACCGACCAGGAGATCGAGGAGGCCGCGAAGCTGGCGGGCGCGCACGACTTCATCCTGACCCTCGACAAGGGGTATGACGCCGAGGTGGGCGAGGGCGGCAACCGGCTTTCGGTGGGCCAGAAGCAGCTCATCAGTCTGGCGCGCGCGGTGCTGGCGAGGCCGGAAATCTTCGTGATGGATGAGGCGACCAGCTCGGTGGACACCATCACCGAGGCGTTGATCCAGCGCGGCATGGAGCAATTGATGCAGGGCCGCACAACCTTCGTCATCGCCCACCGGCTCTCGACGATCAAGCGGGCCGACCGCATCCTGGTGATCGAAAAGGGCGGCATCTCAGAGATGGGCACGCACGCCGAACTGCTGCGCCAGCGCGGGCACTACTACAAGCTCTACACGCAGCAGTTCCGCCAGGAACGGGCTGCGGAGTACGAGGGGCTGTTCGGCGAGCTGGCGGTGGTGACGGCGTAAGATGCACCGAGCCCCGCAGTGTTTTCAGGAACCCTGTGGGGCTTCGGGCGATCCTACAGTCGCGCGGGATAAGCATGCACCCAGTCGGACACCTGCTTGATCGTCTCCGGCCGACAGGCGGGAGGCATCACCCCGGCCGAACTAATGACCACCCCGCGATGATGGGGCAGCGCATCCAGGTCCGCTTCGATCTGTTCGATGATTCGGTCGGCAGGAAGCAGCCAGAGGGTGGCGTTCGTCCCGCCCACCAGCGTCTTGTCGGGGCAGGCGGTCCGACCGTCAAGCAAGGTCGTGTTGCCCACCGGCGGCGAGGTGAACGCTTCGAAGCCATCCGCCGGCATATCCGCTAACGCAGGCAGGAGACCCATGAGGTGGCCGCACATGTGCAGCATCATCGGCCGGCCCGCCGAGCGGACGGTTTCGCCGTATTCGGTGATCTGCGGCTTGCAGTAGCGATCGTACTGTTTGGGCGAGACATAGGTCGTGGAGGTGTCCTCGATCATGTAAAGCGCATCCACCGGTGAGTGTTCGGTCAGAATCTCAGCCGAGCGTAGGAGCACCGCGTGCATGGCCGCGAAAAGCGTCTCGACCTCCTGAGGGTAATCGGCCAGAAGGTATTGCCCACCCTCGATCCCCGCCACGAACTCCAGCCAGTTCATCAAGGGGGAACGACCGATGCCGGACCAGGTGGAACCGCCTTCGCCTATCGAGGCAACGGTCTTGCGGTTCGCCTCGAGCTTCTCGGAGTCGAGATCCAGGCGGCAATCCTCGAAGATCTCCGTCATCACTCCGATGTCTCCCCGCGTCTTCACCGGGAAGATGACCGGATGCCAGGAACCAGAGTCTCCGTCGAACTGGTCAATCGCCTCCAGGACACCTGATGGCGCGTGATAGGTCGTCACACGCACCTTGCCCGTCGTCACACTCTCAACCGAAGTCTTTGTGCGCACCTCACGAGTGCAGGCGGGCAGCGGCACGTGCGGATCGCAGCCGATGTACGCGTATAGCTCAGGGATGGTCATTTCCGGATACGGAACTGCCTGCGCCTGGGTGTACGATTTGTCGAATATCTTGGGCCAAAATGGCAGGCGGTCAACGGGCTGCATGCGCAGCGCAGCGCGCCAGCGTTCGCGAGAAGTCATGAGTCCAATCACCTATTCCTCCAATCCCAGCCGCGCAAATTGCTCCGGCGGCGCGTTATTCTCCTTCATCAGACGCACCAGGTGCTCCACCATCCGCGCCTCGACCGCCGAATCCAGGATGGG
Organism: Anaerolineae bacterium; assembly: GCA_025454565.1. GTDB lineage: Bacteria > Chloroflexota > Anaerolineae > CG2-30-64-16 > CG2-30-64-16 > JALOOE01. The sequence goes on along the minus strand of JALOOE010000020.1, from coordinate 1,079 downwards.
ATGCTCCTGCCCTGGGTCGGCCTGGAGGTCGAAGAGCAGGGTATCGAAGATCGGTCCGCTGAGGCCGGGCCAGTTGCGTCCTTCGATCTTCATTGTCCGGCACCCCTTGGTGAATGCGAACGGCTCGGCCAGGCCAATGTCTTGCAATTCCCCCACGGCAAAGGTGTGACGCATGTGCATCGGCATCAACGTGTACTCGAAGAGGGGTTTGCTTTCAGGGGTGGCGGGGCCGCGCATGTAGACGTAGCGGCCATCAGTCACGTTGACCTGAGCGCCGTGGAGACCGAAGAGTCCAGCGGACCGCACCGGTGTATCGTCCGCGATGGTGCGGCGCAGCGGGAGTCCCTGCATATCTTGCGGCAACGCAATGTTGAAGTATTCCAGGACCGTCGCAGGCAGGTCAATCGTCTGTACCAACGCGTGCCGCCGCACACCGCACACCCCGGAACGCGGATCCCAGATGAAGAGCGGCGTACGCGCCACCTCCTCATAGAACGGCTGAACAACCTTCGCCCACCAATCGTGCTCACCCAACAAAAAGCCATGGTCGGTGTTCACGATCAGCAGAGTGTCCTCCCACAAGTTCAGCTCATCCATCGCGTCCAGCACCTTGCCCAGGTATACGTCGCACATGCTGACCAGCGCAGCATATTCGAAGCGGGCATGCTGCACTTCCTCCGGCGTCTCCTGGACAGACCGATAGGGCGGCCAATCGAATTGGCGACCGTGATACTCGTGCGGGTAGAGGTCCTTGTAGTGCTGTTGGGTGAAGAACGGCTCGTGCGGATCGAAGGTCTCGATCTGCAGGAACCAGTTGTCCTGCTGCGCGTTGATGCGAATGAACTCCAGCCCCATCTGGAAGGTGTTGGGCTGCGGCTGATCCTCCTCCCGCGACATGTACTTGCGGTTGACAAAATCCTGCCGTCCCCAGGGAATCTTCTCATGGCCGCTCACCGTTTCCGGCATATCAATGGGGCGCAAGTCGCCCTTCCACGGTTCACCCTCCTTGCCGCGCGCGATCTCCCAGGTATTGAAACGCGTGTGATAGGTGGCGCCTCCCTCCTCCCAGTAGTGGTAGT
>JALOOE010000491.1 GCA_025454565.1 Anaerolineae bacterium | reverse complement strand
CTTCAACCTTCAACCTTCAACCTTCTGGCCTTTCACCGTGGAGTGAAGTGATGTCTATCGTACGTGAGACGATTGGTGGGATCGGACAAATAGCCCAGTCGATGGGCGTGACGCTGAAGGCGCTGCTCACGAAGCCGTTGACGGTGCAATACCCGGAGCAGCCGATTGCGGTCTATCCGCGCTTTCGCGCGCGGCACGAGCTGCGCCGCTATGAGAACGGGCTGGAGCGCTGCATCGGCTGCTGCCTCTGCGAGGCGGCCTGCCCCACCGGGGCCATCCATGTGGAAGCGGCGGAGAACGATCCGCAGCATCCGACCAGCCCCGGCGAGCGCTACGCCTCGGTCTACGAGGTCAACCTGATGCGCTGCGTTTTCTGCGGCGACTGCGAGACGGCCTGCCCCGTCGAGGCGATCGTACTCGGCCACGACTTCGAGCTGGCGGTATACGACCGCGACGGTTTCCTGTTGAAAAAAGAGCAGTTGCTGAACCCGAAGGTTCCGAATGTGGTGGTGAGAGCGGAGTAGTTCGTATTGCGTATTGCGTGGCGCATGTCGCGTAGCGCCTTCTCTTGAACATGCAATACGCAACACGCAGTTGGCACGATATGAGGCAGATATGTTCTTATTCGTGATCTTCAGCGCCATTGCTATCGTCGCGGCGCTGGGGGTGATCCTCAGCCGCAAGCCGGTGTACAGCGCGCTGTTCCTGCTGCTCAATTTCGGCACGCTGGCGGCGATGTACATCATGCTTCAGGCGCAATTCCTGGCGATGGTGCAGGTCATCGTCTATGCCGGCGCGATCGTCGTGCTGTTCCTGTTCGTGATGATGTTGATCGGCGGCGGCGAGCTGAGCGATTCCAGAGACAAGGGCGCTTCGCTGCGGGGTTGGCTGACGTGGCCGCGCGTGACGGCCCTCGGCTTGTCGGCGCTACTCGTTGGCGGCCTGACCTACGGCCTGATCGCCGGGACGCTGGCGCCGATCCAGGGCAGCGCGGTCGCCTTCGGCGCCGGCACCATCGAGGCGATCGCCGGTGTGCTGTATACGGAGTATGTGCTGCCTTTTGAGCTCACGTCGCTGTTGCTCCTGGTTGGCATGATCGGCGCGGTGGTGTTGGCGAGACGCGAAGCGTGATGCGTGTTGCGTCGTTCGTAGTGCATATTCCGTGCTGTTGGAGAGATGCCGGAGCGCACGGGCGTGTTGATCCGGCGTAACGTGCTGATCATTTTCATGTCGGTCGAGATGATGCTCAACGCCGTCAACCTGTCGTTCGTCGCGCTCGCCTACCACTTCATGGATTTGAACGGCCAGATCTTCGTGTTGATGGTGATGGTCGTCGCCGCCGCCGAGGTCGCCGTCGGCCTGGCCATCGTGATGACGATTGTACGGCGCAAAGACACGACGAATATCGAAGATGTGAACCTGCTGAAGGGTTGAGGAAGTATGCTTGACACCGCCTGGTTGATGCTCTTATTTCCCGCGCTGGGGACGTTGATCCTGGCCTTTTTCGGCCGGCGGATCGGCCGCCGCGTCGTGGGATGGCTTGCGTGCGGGATGGTCCTATTGAGCTTCCTCACCGCCGTGGGCGTGTTCGCGACGCTGGTGGGCCTGCCCGCCGAGGAACGCAGCCATCAGATCGTGTTGTGGTCGTGGATGACGACCGGTGCGTTCCACGTCGACGTGGCGCTGCTCATCGACCAGCTCTCCATCATCATGGCGCTGATCGTCACTGGCATCGGCTTCCTGATTCATGTCTATTCCATCGGCTACATGCACGACGACGCCCGTTATTCGCGCTTCTTCACCTTCCTGAACTTCTTCATCCTGATGATGCTGACGCTGGTGCTGGCCAACAACTACCTGCTGATGTACGTCGGTTGGGAGGGCGTGGGCCTGGCATCCTACCTGTTGATCGGCTTCTGGTTCGAGAAACCGGCGGCGGCGGATGCCGGCAAGAAAGCGTTCATCGTCAATCGGATCGGTGATTTCGGGCTGGCGCTGGCGATCATGTTCATCTGGACGAGCTTCGGCACGCTGAACTTCGTTGAGGTTTTTGAGAAAGCCCCGACCGTTTGGGCCGTGGGCGCGAGCGTCGCCACGATCACGACGTTGTTGATGCTGCTGGCCGCCACCGGCAAGAGCGCACAGATCCCCCTCTTCGTCTGGTTGCCGGACGCCATGGAAGGCCCCACCCCGGTCTCGGCGCTGATCCATGCGGCGACCATGGTGACCGCCGGCGTCTACATGCTGGCCCGCTCCGGCGCCCTCCTGAGCCTGGCGCCGACGACCCAAACCTGGGTCGCGGTGATCGGCGCGCTGACCGCGCTGATGGCCGCCACCATCGCGCTCACCCAAACCGACCTGAAGCGCATCCTCGCCTACTCGACTATCTCGCAGCTCGGCTTCATGTTCATGGCGGTAGGCGTGGGCGCTTACACCGCGGCGATCTTCCACTTGATGACGCACGCCTTCTTCAAGGCGCTGCTGTTCCTGGCCGCCGGCAGCGTGATGCACGCGCTGGCGGGCGAGATCGACATCCGCAAGATGGGCAACCTGCGCGCAAAGCTGCCGACGACCTACTGGACGTACCTGATCGGCGCGGCCGCGTTGGCAGGCATCCCGCTCTTTTCCGGCTTCTTCAGCAAAGATGAGATCCTCTATTACGATTGGCTGACGGCGCCGCTGCTCTGGCTGGTGGGCGCGATCACGGCTGCTCTGACCGCGGTCTATGCCTTCCGGTCGGTGTTCGTCCCGTTCTGGGGCCAGGAACGGGACAAGAAGCTGTTCAGCCATGCGCACGAATCGCCGCGCATCATGACCGTGCCGCTGATCGTGCTGGCGATCGGCGCCGTGCTGGCCGGCTATCTCGGCCTGCCGCGCCTTTCGTTGTTCGAGACATGGCTGGAGCCGGTCTTTCATGCGAAGGCGCCCGAGGCGCTTGCCGGGGCGGGGCCGGAAGCTGTTCTGAGCATCCCGATGGTGTGGGTGCTGCTGGCCGTCTCGGGGTTGATCGCTATCGGCGGCGCGTATGCCGCGTATCGGCTGTACATCGTCAACACCGATGTGCCGGCGCGTGTCCGCGAGCGGTTGGGCTGGTTGGTCAAACTCATCGAGAACAAATACTACTTCGACTGGGCTTACGATAAGGGGATCGTCGGGCCGCTGCGACAGTTGAGCGCCTGGTTCGCCGATGTTGCGGACAAACGCGGCATCGACGGCGCGGTCAACGGGCTGGCGGCCGCCACAGGTTGGGTCGGCTCTCAGGCGCGGCGCTTACAGACCGGGATGGTGGGGATTTACGCGCTGTCGATCCTGTTGGGCGCGGTCGCGTTATTAGCGTGGTTTGCGATTCGATGACGAAAGACCAAAGACCAAGGACCAAGGGATCAACGCGGATTCGTTATTGGTCTTTGGTCCTTCGTCCTTGGTCGCACATATCTTGAGCGAGCACATAATGTCTAATCTCCCGATACTCTCGGCCATCATCTTCCTCCCGCTGGTCGGCGCGCTGGTGCTGCTGATCCTGCCGGGGGAGCGGCTCCAGAAGTGGTGGGCGCTGCTGATCGGCCTCGCCACGTTCGCCGTGTCGTGCCTGTTGTGGGTCGGCTGGCGCAACGGCGAGGCGGGCATGCAGTTCGTCGAACGCGCGCCCTGGGTGCCGCAGTTCAACATCGAATACCTGGTGGGCGTCGATGGCCTGAGCCTGCTCCTGGTGCTGCTCACCACGCTGATCACGGTGCTCGTGCTGATCTTCTCCTGGGAAGGGATCAGCCAGCGGCTGCGCTCCTACCTGGCCCTGATGCTGCTGCTCGAAGCGGGGATGATCGGCGTCTTCGTGTCGCTCGACCTGATACTCTTCTTCGTCTTCTGGGAGCTGACGCTGATCCCGATGTATTTCCTGATCGGCGGCTGGGGCGATCCGAACGGCACTTACAACTTCCGCGGCAGGATCGTGCCGTGGCGGGTCTACGCGGCGGTCAAGTTCTTCATCTACACCATGCTCGGCAGCGCGCTGATGCTCGTCGCCATCCTGGTGCTCTATTTCCAGGCGCAGCCCCACACCTTCAACCTGCTGGAACTGCAAAAGATGCAGTTGGCGCCGAACCTGCAGATCTGGCTCTTCGCGGCCTTCGCCCTGGCCTTCGCCATCAAGGTGCCGCTCTTCCCATTCCACACCTGGCTGCCCGATGCGCACGTGGCGGCGCCCACCGGCGGCTCGGTGATCCTGGCCGCGGTGCTGCTGAAGATGGGCACCTACGGCTTCGTCCGCCTTTGCCTGCCGCTTTTCCCCTCCGCGGCCAACACCTTCATGCCGTGGATCGCGGCGCTGGCGCTCATCGGCATCCTGTATGGCGCAATGATCGCGTTGGTGCAGAAGGATCTCAAATCGCTCGTCGCCTATTCATCGGTGGCCCACCTGGGCTTCGTCGTGCTCGGCATCTTTGCGCTGAACACGCAGGGGATCGCCGGCGCGACCCTGCAGATGGTGAACCA
>JALOOE010000490.1 GCA_025454565.1 Anaerolineae bacterium | reverse complement strand
CCTGCTGGCGTTGGCCGCCATCGCAGGCATCGTCTGGTTGCGCTTGCCGACAAGTATGGATGGCCGCTTCAATGTCGCCGTGGCCGACATGGGCCAAATGAACGATGATGGGGCCATGCGCAGTTCCGAGACCGGTCAGCTCGTGGGCAAGTGGATCTTCGATGCGCTGAGCGCGTCAAACGCCCGGTTCGAAGGCGGATCGGGGGTCAAGATTTGGCACAACAGTCTGCCCATCACCCAGAAGCGCGTCCGGCTGCCCATGATCGCCGGGCAGAGCGCCGAGGCACGGGCAACTGCTGCGTCGGCGCTGGCCGGTCGCATCCACGCCGACGTGGTGATCTACGGGCATTTGACCTCGGGGGATGCGGCGCAGCGGAAGGCGGTGTTGGAGTTCTACGTGTCACCGCGGGTGCGCGGCGAGGCCGACGTCACGATTGGTCGCTATCAGCTCGGAGAGCCGATCACAGTGCCAGCTAACTTTGATGTGAGAGACCTGCTGGCCAAGGAGGCACTCACCGGTCCGGTGACCGGTCGCGCTAATGGGCTATTCTGGCTGCTGCTCGGCTTGCGGGAAGATCTATTGGGCCGGCCAGCCCAGGCGCTGGATATCTTTCAACAAGCGGCGAAAGAGATCAGGGGTTGGCGCGAACAGGGCGAGGGCAAGGAGATCCTGTATTTCTTCACCGCTCGGGAAGCAACGTTTCTCAAACGCTATGACGAGGCGCTGACTGCCATCGAGCGAGCCGTCGCCAGCAATGCCAACTATCCCAGGACACAGATCGTGCTGGGGGCGGTCCACCTGCGCAAGGCCCAGGATCTGCCGGCAGAGCAGCGGCTGTCGCCGCCCCAGGATCTGGATCAGGCGATCAAGGCCTACACCCGCGGGCTCGATTTGGCCCAGCAGAGCGGCGATCCGATGCTGGCGACGGTCGCTCGGCTGGCGCTTGGCACGGCATACCGCGTCTTGGGGGAGACCTACTCCCTCACGCAGCAGGAGGGCGAGGCCGACAGGTGGTTCGCAAAGGCTATCGAGGAGCTTGGGGCGGTCGAGAAGCCGCTGGCAGATGCCGGACAAACCCGCCTGCTGGCACAGGCTTATGCGTCCATGGGCGCGGCTTACCTGCAGCAGGGTCAGATGCGGGAGCTTGGCGGCGATTCGACGGCTGCGCGGCGGCTTTACGAGCAGGCGCGCACGACGTACGCCCGGTGCGCGGAGCAGGGGGCGAAGGCCCCGGAGGACGAGATCCTTCAATCGGAGATTATCCCGGCAAACTGTCGGCAGCCCGACTCGATTGTGAGCGATCTGCTTAAGAAACTGGAGGGAAAGAAGTGAGGACTGGACGAGACTTCGTATTGATGATCGGCCTACTGTCCCTATTGGCGTTGGCCCTCGGAGCCTGTGGAGCTTCGCCTGCCGCGACCCCGGATTCAATCGCAACCCGCGTGGCTGAGGAGTTGGCTGTCGCGGCCACGCTCACCGCGAAGGCGCCGCAGCCGACCGCGACGCCCAGTGCGGCAGCCGCTTCTCCGACCGTGCCGCCGACGAGCGCGCCGGCCTCCCCGACCGCCCCGCCTCCACCGACGCGTGCCAACACTACCGCGCCGACGGCCACATCGACGCCGGCCAGCGCTCCCCAGGCAGCGCCGACAGCCACCCCGACGCGCCAACCGCCGACGCCCACGGCGACCCGGCCACTGCCAACCCAGACGCCGACGCCCCGGCCAAACCCGGTCGCTATCGTCGTGCTCCCGGTGGATGGCAGCGGCGACGACAACCCGAATATTCGCAACGGTAGGAATGTCAAGAACGGGCGAAACGTCATCCTGCCCGGCTTCGCACAGAACGAGGTCTCATCGCCCATGATCTTTCGCGATCGCATCGTCTTTCGCGTTGAGGCCTTCGACAGTGCGGTCGGTAACACGGACGGCGCGGGCATCCAGAATGTTAAGTTCGTCATTACGGGGCCGAACGGCGAAGTCCATAGCCGATCGGAGAGTACTGCGGGGTACTGCGCTTTCGGGGGAGGCGAGCCCAATTGCGACGTGTGGGTCTTCTATCCGCGGGGCAACAAATGGCCTGGCGGCAAGACCATCGAGAACGGCCCTCACAGCGTGACGATCACGATCACGCCGAAGCAAGGCAAACCGGTGCAATGGTTCTGGACATTTGAGATCAAGAAGTCGAAATAGCGGTACGAAGCTTACCTCGCGTAGTCTATGGGGGACGCCTCCGCCTTCATCGTTTAGGTCGAAGGCGGAGGCGTTTGCGCACAGCCTGAATCGCGCTCGATCTCGTCCGGCATGTTGACAGGAACTCTCCCGCGTCTTACAATCATGTCGTGCCCGTAAGCCAGGAGGGTCATATCTCCGCCGACCTCAAGCTGGCCCAGGCATCTTCTATGCGATACTTTTCCAGCTTCGAGCTTCCATTTTCGAGAATTGAGGTTCAGACATGTCACCACTTTGGGGCGGCCGTTTCACCGGCCAGATCGACCCCCTCATGGACAAACTCAACGCGTCGCTGCCCTTCGACTGGCGGTTGTGGGATGCCGATATCACCGGCTCGGTGGCGTGGGCGCGGGCGATCTGCCGCGCCGGGCTGCTGACGGAAGCCGAGTGCGCCGCGATCATCGCGGGGCTGGAAGCGGTGCAGGCGGAGATCGCCCGTGACCCGTCGGCCGCCTTCGCCGGGGCGGCCGACGAGGACATTCACAGCTATGTCGAGCGCCGCCTCACCGAGCAAATCGGCGCGGTCGCGGGCAAGCTGCACACCGGCCGCAGCCGCAACGATCAGATCGCCACCGATGTGCGCCTCTGGTTGCGAGACCAGGTCGCGGCGCTCGATGCCGCGCTGGCGGATCTCATCCGTTCGGCGGCCGGCCGCGCCGCGGCCGAGATCGACGTGCTGATGCCCGGCTACACCCACGTCCAGCCGGCGCAGCCGATCCGTTGGAGCCACTGGCTGTTGAGCCACGCCTGGCCCTGGCAGCGCGATCGCGATCGGCTGGCCGACCTGTCGCGGCGGATCAATATCATGCCGCTTGGCGCCGGCGCGCTGGCGGGCTGTGCCTTCCCCGTCGACCGCGAGACGCTGGCGGCCGATCTGGGCTTTGCCGAGGCCAGCCCTAACAGCCTTGACGCGGTCAGCGACCGCGACTTCATCGCCGAATTCATCTTCTGGGCCGCGCTGCTCGGCATTCACCTCAGCCGGTGGGCGGAAGACCTGGTTTTCTGGAGCAGCCGGGAGTTCGGCTTCATCACGCTGGCCGACGCCTACAGCACCGGCTCCAGCCTGATGCC
>JALOOE010000489.1 GCA_025454565.1 Anaerolineae bacterium | reverse complement strand
TTGCCGTTCACCGTGAGCGCATGGTTGCCGAACGCGCCCGTGTCCGACAAGGCGCGCATTTCGTTGGCGACCATCCGGCCATCCTTCATCACACCTGTGCGCAGCTTGATGATCATCGGATGGCGCGAGGTGCTGGCCGTGAACTGCTCCTCGCGCGTGTACTCGAGCTTGACCGGCCGTTTGGTGGCGATGGTCAGATGCGCGCAGATGTCCTCGATCATCACTTCTTGCTTGTTGCCGAACCCGCCGCCGATGCGCGGTTTGATCACGCGGATGCGCTTGATGGGCAGGCCGAGCACAGGGGCCAGGATGCGCCGGGCGTGGAACGGCACCTGGGTGCTGGTGCGAAATACCAGCCGGTCGTCTTCGTCCCAGTAGGTGATGCAGACGAACGGTTCGATGGGCGTCTGCTGCACCCGCGGCACCTCGTACTCCCCTTCGAAGACGTAGTCGGCGGTCTTGAACGCCTCGTCGACGTTGCCCAGCTCCATGTGGATATGTGCGGCCAGGTTGCGCTTCGGATCGCTCTCGGCGAACGGCACGTAGTCGCCCTCATCATGGATGATCGGCGCGCCCGGCTTCATGCTGTCACGCGGGTCGAGCACCGCGGGCAACTCCTCGAACTCGACTTCGATCAGCGACAGCGCGCGCTGGGCAATCTCCTCGGTCTCCGCGGCCACCGCAGCCACCCGATCTCCCACGAAACGCATCTTGCGATCCAGGCTGACGAAATCGAGCGGACTGGGGAGGGGATGCGACTGGCCGGCGGTGGAGAAGATGACACGCGGCACATCTTGATAGGTCAGCACCGCATGCACGCCCGGCAGCGCCCGCGCCTTGCTCACGTCGATGTGCTTGATGGTGCCGTGCGCGATCGGGCTGTGTAGAATTTTGCCGATCAACATGCCGCGCATCTCGACATCTGCCACGAACGCCGGTTTGCCTTGCGCCAGCTTGACGGCGTCGATCTTCGGCTCCGACACGCCGACATGCCGGGTCTCGGCCGCGGGCGCGACAACCAGCTTCGGCAGATCCACCTTCACCTGCATGTGGGGCCCCGGCCCGGCTTCCACCGGCGGTTCCGCGGGTTGCGGCGGGGTGGGCGGCAGCGGCATCACATTCACCGGCGGCTCCAGGCGACCGATCACCGGCGGGGGCTCCTCGCCGCGCAGCCGGGCAGCCGCGCGCAGCACCGCCTCGACTGGTCGGACGTAGCCGGAGCAGCGGCACAGCACGCCGGAGAGCGCCTGGCGGACTTCCGCCTCGGATGGATTGGGGTTCTCCCGCAGCAACGCTTCGGCGGCGAGCAGTTGCGCCGGAGTGCAATAGCCGCACTGGATCGCGCCGCTCTCGATGAACGCCTGCTGGAGCGGATGCAGCCCCTCGGTGTGCTTCCAGCCCTGCTCCGGGTGTTCGCCCAGCGCCTCGACCGTCGTCACGCGATGGCCGTCAGCCTGAGCCGCCAGCATCGTGCACGAAGTAACCGGCACGTCGTCGAGGAGCACCGTGCACGCGCCGCATTCGCCCGTTTGACAGCCCTGCTTGACACCGAAGATGCCGTACCGCCGCAGCGCGTCGAGGAGCGTTTCGTTGACGGGGATGTCCCAGGTCCGGGGAGTATTATTTAGGGTGAAGGTGATTTGCATTATTGCCTCCCGTGTTGCGTGGTGCGTATTTCGTCCACTTGGTCTTGATCGCCTCACCGCTCAACAAGGGTCTCACGAAACACGCAATACGAACCACGTCTCACGCGGCCATCTGCCACGCCATGTTTAGCGCTCGCTCGGTCAGCACACCCGCCATCGCCCGCCGATATTCGGCGCTGCCGCGAAAGTCGCCGGTGGGTTGCGCGAGGGTCGCCGCGCGATTTCCGACCGCTGCGAAGAGCTTGGGGCTGGGGATCTGGCCGACGACGGCTGTCGCGATCTCAGGCAGCATGATCGGCATCTCCGCAACGCCGCCCAGCGCCACCCGCGCGGCCGCACAGCGTCCGTGTTCCAGCGAAAGCATCGCGACCGCGATCACGATGGGCGCATCGGAGGGGGTGCGCGCCACGGAAGCCAACGCCCACGCCGCCTCGCGATCGGGTGACACAGACACCTCGGCGATCAGCGCCGGTTCGGCCAGCAGCGCGGCGCGAGCAGGCAAGAATTCAGACATGGACAACGTGCGAGGGCCAAGAAGCGTCATCAGCGTCACTTGTGCATTGCACGCAAGCAGTGCCACTACCAGCGGATCATTCGGCGCGGCCGTGGCGATTGCTCCGCCGACGGTTGCCCGGTTGCGCTGCACGTTGCCGCTCCACTGGCGGGCGCCTTCCGCGACAACCCGATAGAGCGCCCCCGGCGTCTCACGCTCCAGATATTGCTCCAGTGCTGCGCGCGTGGTCATGACGCCGACTCGCAGCACCTGCGTGCTGGCATCGACCGAGATGAAATCCAGAGCGGCCAATGCCTGCAGATCCACCACAGCCTCGACCGCCGGATCAGCGGCGCCAACCAGGGCATCGCCGCCCGCCAGCAGTACTGTGCGAATGTCCGGGCGAGAGAGCAGTTTGAGTGCCTGCGCCACGCCCTCCGCGTCGCCCGGACGATGATATTCGCGTAGATTCAGTAACATCGGACACCCCTCCATTGTGACAAACCGGCCTCGCTGCCGGCGGAATCGCTCACCCCTTGATTATACCGCAGGTTGGCCGGCAGGGGCGCATTTAGCGAGCGCACTTTCAGGTCAGGTGTGGTATAATGACACTATCGATCACATAAAAATCTCCTTCCGGAGGAAAAACCATGATAGGTACGCTGCTGATCCCGCTTCTCCTGCTGGCTGGTGGGTTCGTCATTGCGAGCGCAGCCATCAAAGTCGTCCAGGAGTATGAGCGTGGCGTCATTTTTCGTCTCGGCCGGCTGATTGGGCCGAAAGGGCCGGGGTTATTCCTGCTCATTCCAATCGTCGATCGGATGGTCAAGGTCGATCTGCGTGTGGTGACCTTGGACGTACCCTCGCAGGAAGTGATCACGAAGGACAACGTCACAGTCAAGGTCAACGCGGTTGCATATTTCCGGGTGGTCGATCCGTCGCGCGCGATTGTCGCAGTCGAGGATTACCGGCGAGCCACCTACCAGATCGCCCAGACCAGTCTGCGCTCGGTGTTGGGCCAATCCGAGATGGACGAGCTGCTCACTCACCGAGACATGATCAACCAGAAGCCCAGAAGCTGGCGGCGATCATCGATGATCAGACTGAGCCGTGGGGGGTCAAGGTCAGCATCGTCGAGGTCAAGGACGTCGAGCTGCCCGAGAACATGAAGCGAGCGATGGCTATCCAGGCGCAGGCCGAACGCGAACGGCGCGCCAAAATCATCAACGCCGAAGGTGAGTTTTCGGCCTCGCAACGCCTGACCAGCGCCGCGCAGATCATGGGCCAGTCACCCGGCGCCATGCAGTTGCGCTATCTGCAAACGCTCACCGAAATCGCGGCAGATAAGAATTCGACGATCATCTTCCCGCTGCCAATGGAGATCCTGAGGGCCTTCACGGGACAGGCCTACACGCCTGAGGTGAGCCCGCCACCGCCGGCTGCCATGCCTGTGGTCTCCGAGCCCGAGATCGAAGCGCTGGCGCGCGCGCCTGAGACGGACGCCGAGGCCGAAGCATAGGGTTCGGCGCCGGAAAACGCCTCGTGCGTCATAGCGGTGATGCCAGCCGCGAGGGGTGCAACGCAAGCCCACTGCTCATGATCGTTGTCGTGACCAAACGCGGCAACTTCATCACTCGTAGGTTGCGGCAATGCATGGCGTGAAAGGGCTCTGCGGCTACATCGGGGCTGTCGCTGGTTTGGGTGGCCGTACTGGGCGCAGCCATCTTCTTTATCCGGCGGCCGGCTGCCGAGCCGATCGAGATCCTTCCACTGCGATCGGGCCAGGCGGCCGTTCTCCGCACACCGGTCAACCTCAACACGGCTACGCTGGATGAATTGGACACCCTCCCCAACGTCCGGCCCAGCGACCGTGCCGTGGCTCGTGGAGGGGCGGCCCTACGGCGCTGTCGAAGATCTGATGTGCGTCAAGGGGATCGGGCGGGCGACGTTCGACAAGCTCAAAGAGCTCGTGACAGTGAAATAATGCCTGCTTGCCGGCGAGTCAACCGCTGCCAAAAACTTCGACCAAAATCCGCGTGGCAATAGTAAGCTCGGCCACTGGCATCCAGGGCGAGTCGTTGTAATCTCTGATCAGATTCTTCCTCCTCCTTTGCACACGAACGCCGGGGTTGCCAGTACCCCGGCGTTCGTGTTTAACTTCGCTGCTCGCGTTCCAGCGAAAAGGAAGATGACCCGCCGCCAGCTCTTCGGGGTGGACGGCGGGTTCGTTCGTCGTTCCAGCGCTATGACTCGCCTTACTTCTTCACCAGCTTCTGTGCGGCCAACTGCGCCTGGCGGGCGGCGTCAATCGAGTTCGCGAGCACGCGCGCCGCTTCCTGCGGACTGTGGAAGCCGGTGCTGTTCTCGGCGGCCACGAACTGGATGATGGTGATGCGATCTTTGAGCGCCTGCTCATCTTGCTTGTGGCAGGTCTGGCACGCAGCATTGACGTTGGTCAGCGGGCTGCGCAGCCAGTGATCGGACACTTTCACTGCGCCCTCGCGCACGTAGGGCATGTGGCAGTCGGCGCAGGCCACGCCTGAACGGGCGTGAAGGCCGCTGCTCCACATCTCGAACTCGGGATGCTGCGTCTTGAGCATCGGCGCACCGGTCTCTTTGTGCGTCCAGTCCTTGAAGCCGTACTCGTCGTAGTGCTTCTCCATCTCTTCGATCTTCAACCCCTTGCTCCAGGGGAAAGTGAGAATCTTGTTATCACCCTTGAAGTAGTACTCGACATGGCACTGGGCGCAGACATAGGTGCGCATCTCCTGGCGCGTAGCCTTGCCCAGATCGACGCCCCGATCTTCCATCGCGTTCTTGAACGCCTGCCGGCTGATCCACAGCTCCATCGTGTCCGGGTTGTGGCAATCGCGGCATGAAGAACCATAATGCAGCGTGCCGGAAATCTCCGTGTAGGGTGTGCTGTTGAACTTCTCCCAACCCATCTGCTCGATCAGCAGAGGCGCCTCGGCGGCGTGGCAGTTGGCGCATGCGGCCGGCTGCTTCACCGCGACCTGGCGTTGCGTCTCCTTCTGATCACTCAGCGCATAGAAGTGACCGCTCTCCTCGTTGTAGTCCACGCTGAACGCATATCCAG
>JALOOE010000488.1 GCA_025454565.1 Anaerolineae bacterium | reverse complement strand
TCCCCTGGCACCGCAACTTCGAGGAGGTCAACCTGCGCTACTACGTGCGGCGCCGCGACCTGGGCGACGACGCGCCGCGCGCGGTGGCCTTCGTCAAGGAGATCGTCCCCCGGCCGGCCATCGCCTGGACCGCGCGCGCGGTCTACGGCGAAAAGTACGTGTACCTGCCCATGCGTCACCAGATCGGCTATGTTTCGGGCGCGCCGGCCAGCGTCGAGTATGGCTGGCGCTGGCGCGGCCAATGGCAGCGCCTGGGCGTGCGGCCGCAGGGCGCGGCGCAGCCCATGACGTCCGGCTCTGAGGCCGAGTTCATCGCCGAGCACTACTGGGGCTACGCCAGCCAGCGCGGCCGGACGGTGGAGTACCAGGTGGAGCATCCGCCCTGGCGCGTCTGGCAGGTGGGCGAGAGCTGGCTGGAGTGTGACGTGGCCGGGCTGTACGGGCCGGAGTTTGCGCCCTTCCTGGCCGGCCCGCCCAGTTCAGCCTTCCTGGCCGAAGGATCGACGGTGGTGGTGCGGCAGGGGCGGCGGCTGAGATGAGCCGTGCCATTGATGAGCCTGCTCGAGTTCCTTGCGTGCCAGGAGATCGGAGACCAGTTTGTGGACTTCGTGGGGTGTGGTCATGGTCGGTGGTGCGAGGCAGAGGCTACCGGTCGTTTTGATGCAGCGTAGCTAGCCAGGCCGGGTAGCTGAGCGAGTCGCTGCCGTCCAGTGAGACCGGCGGCGGGCCATGCACGGCGAAGAAGTGCGCCACGGCTTCGTCCAGCAGGGCCATTACCCGTGCTGACGGTCCAAATGCCTCGAAGCCGAAGGTCAGCCAGGTTCTGAGGGTTGCCTCCACGTCGATCACCGTGAGTTCGATGTTGCAGCCGGTCTCCGGACGCTGGTCCGGCGGTACCGAGACGGGCCCGCCCGAGTCGAGCGAGATCTTTTGGGTATGGCGCTTCTTGACGACCCTACGCCACGGTCCCGACTGGTCCAGCTCGATTTCGAGTTGTGTTGCGATTGCCTCGGAGGGATCAAAGGACCATTTCACCCATTGATCCACACGGCCGACCACCCCACCGAGAGAAAAGGGGCGCGGGCCTGCGATCAGCGCCTTGACTTCGAGCTTGCCCTGGCGCTGCTTGACGCCGACCGTGCTACAATTGGGCACAAGCAAATACTCGTCGGTGCGCTTCTGCTCCAGCTTCACGAATGGTCCGGCAGCGGTCTCCGGATCATACTGTCCTTCTTCTCTCAGAGGAAGTTGGTGCTGGAGTCTAAACCATTTGAGTAGCGGATCCCCTTTGTCTTGCTTTGGCAGAAACCAGCGGAGTTCGGCGCTGTGATAAAAACGATCGACCATTGTGAAAAGTTCTCATGCCGTGGCGAGCTGGACGATGGGTCAAGCAGCTTACTGCGGTATCCCCATCGTTGTATTGGCTTCCAAAGAGATCACAGGTACATCCTACTTAGGGCTGGCAACTCTTTCGATGGCGCTGATCAAGAACCGATCTGTAAAGCCCGACACGACAGCGATAGCAACGACAAAGGCATAGCTTAGCTCCTGAAAGCTTAGTATTCCCGCGCTCAAGACCAGAGTGACAGCCAGGGCCGAGAGCGCCCCGACCACCAATCGAGCCTGTGTAATGATGTGCGTTGCCAAGTCGGCGGGGATGTTTGACCTCTTGATGTCGACGCCGATGGCGGAAGTGAAGGAACTGATTAGTGAGCCTAGGACACCCGCCAGTATGATCACCACCCAGAATACGAGTGAGTTATCGGCAATAGAAGCCAGAGCGTCGTCCGCGGACAAGATCCGCGGAACCGGAGGCGAGAGAATTAACCAGACAGCAAGAAACACCATTCCAATCCAAAACAACCACTGCAACCGACTCTTGAGGATCGAAAGGCGTTGATACACGTTGTCCTGGTGTTCGTCGAGTATCCGTTTCGCTTCGACAAGTAGATCTGCTTTGACTGGCACCACTAGGTCCCCGCACTTGTCTTCCAACAAACCCTGAATGCTTTTCTGCCGCCATTTGGATAGGCCCTTTCCGTCGTCGGCCGCCTCATTGGCAATCGCTTTGGCGCGGATTTCCAACGCGGTGGGGTCTACCTGGGCGAGACCGTACAACATGAATCTATCGGCTGCCTTGAGACAGCGCCAGCCGCGCTCGAAGTCTCGTCTCTCTGCTGCTTCTTTGGCTTTCTCAAGTAGTTTACGCGTGGATTCTTCCCATGGAACCGGAGCGGCAGCCTTCTGAGTCGCGTCATTCTTTTTTCCGCCGCCTATGGCCACGCCAATGGAGACAACCGGCGCGGGAGCAGGCTCGTCTGAGGGCGTGGTCGTCGCTTCGGCGCGGGACGTGATGGGCTCGGCTGTTGCGACCGCCAGGGCGGCTTCCAGCGCTGGGGGTTCGGTCGACAGAGGAGCCGCCATCTGCTCCGCTGTCGCAGTATCCTTTGCCGCAGTGGTCGCCGCTTCGTCGCCCCGCGCTGCACTGATCCTCGCCGTGAGTGCATCCAGTTCCGTGTCAAAGACGCAAAGGGCGTTATTCAGTCGCCGGAGTGATGACGAACGGTGCGCGTCACGGATGCGATTGAGTAGGGCCGCGATTTTGGTCGGTATCGTACTGGCTTTGGGTGTATCGCTCATCGTGTAGGTTCCTGTCGGTGCATGGCATGCCTATCTGACAGCGACCTGTCGATAGTGTCCTGCCAGTCAAGTCGGGATGTCTACAGGCTATGATACCTGAAGGACATCGAACTTCAGTCCACTGGAACCTTCACCGCGTCCCGGTTGCTTTTGCCGTCCAATCCACACATGACGCGAGCCATCCGCCCAGCGCGTATACTGATACGCCCGCGATAGCCGGATGCCGCTGCGCATCACTTCTTCTTCATATAACTTTAGATCAGCGTTTTCAGAGTAAGGGGCTAACAGCGCCCCTCTGACATCGTCTAGCCCCATGAGCCGAAACCGCCGATGACCTGAACCACCCTCCAACAGCATCGGGTTCCAGTAATCGGGCACAGGCGTGAATAGGTGGTAGGTAAGTGGACCCGTTGCGGCAGCGGTCGAACCCGCAGCTTCCTCTTCTCGCCGGTCGCGATCCCTTTGTAGTTCGATCTGATAGTCCTCGAAGCGGTTGATGGCCTTTCCAACTGGGTTGAGCACCAATCGCTCAACCGCCCAGGCCATGTTGGCCATCTCGTCACGCAGCAAAAGCACCTCTTCGATCGATGGACTCTCGATATCCTGGATCAGCGTTGGGGCTAGGAACATGTAATCGGGCGCGGCGCCGCCGATTTCCTGGGTAG
>JALOOE010000487.1 GCA_025454565.1 Anaerolineae bacterium | reverse complement strand
GCGAAGAAGCGCGCGCCGGCCCGGATCGCATCGAACGCGATCTGGAGCTTGCGATAGACGAAGGTGCGGTCGAAGCTGGCGATGACGGCATCGGTGCGTTTGGGATCCTCAGTCAGCTCAAAGCCCGCAGCCTCCAGCACAGCGCACAGCGGTTTCTCCCCGACCACGAACAGACGCGCCGCTGGCATGTGCCGGCGCAAGAAATCCGCCATTACCAACGATGAGTTGATGACATCGGCGGGCGGCGTGGGCAACCCCAGGCGCGTGAGCTTTCGGGCGTAATCCTCGCGCGTGTGCGCCGGATTATTGGAGAGGAAGACCGTCCGCCGGCCAAGCGCCCGCAGGGTGGTGATGGTGTGGCCCGCCGTGGGCAGAAGCGCGTCGCCCAGGTAGACGGTACCGTCCAGGTCGAAGATGTAGGCGTCGTAGAGTTTTGGCATGGCGCCTATTTTACCCGAAACCGATGCCATGCCCAAAGTAATTCAGATCCCGCGGCGACACCAGACCCATACCGGCAGGAGCAGACCCAGCAGGCCGATCATCCCCGTGCCTGCGCAGACCGGCGGCGCAGCCTGGCCCTCCGTGACCACCGTGTCCGTGACCGGCGTGTCATTCGGCTGGCCCGCGACAATGGGCGTCCCCTCGGTCTGTAGTTGCGGGATGGGCGTCGGCTGTGGAGCGATTTTCGCGGCCGCCCGAGTTGGGACCGGCGAGGGACTGGCAGCAGGTCCGGGTTGAGCGGCCGGCTGCGCGGCTGTCTGACCCTCGCCTCCGATCGCATAGGCCTTGCCGTTCAGAATGACCGTCACCCGATCGCCCAGCGCGAGATACCGTCCGATCTCCGGATCTTGTCCGAGAAGCTGGAAATAGCGGTCGCTACCGAAGACGATGGCCTCAGCCTGCATCTTGCTGGCGTCGAACGCGGTGTCAAGCCAGGTGTTCCCGCTGAACAGAAACGTCTTATCGCCCACCTGACGAAGCTGCTGGACGGATGGCGCAGCCGCTTGCTCGCTCGTCTTGAGCTGGCTCTCGACGACGGCGCGGTCTACAGCCTTTTCGCCGCTGCGCTCAGCAGCCGCAAGTGGGCCGGCTGGCGCAGCAGGCGAGCCGCCTGCCCGGCTTGTGGGCGCGGGCGCCACGGCGCTTCTGCTGAGCTGATCGCGACCACCCTGGGTCAACGCCAATTGGGGTTCTTGCACCAGGAACGACGTATATGGCGTGACGATGCCGTAGCGGGTACTCAACGCCACGATCTCTTTCACCAGCTCATCTTTGGCGCCCGACAGCCGGATCTGCGCCAGAAGGTAGCCGATCTTGCGCTGCGCCCAGAGCCGGGCGATGAAGTCATCGCCGCCGCGGGCCGCGAACATGGCGTTGTAGGTGTAACTTTGCGGCTGGCCGTTCACCTGGCCGGAGAGCCGGATGGTCGCCGGGCCGCCCTGCCGATAGCGTCCGGCGATCACCAACTGATTGCCGGCGAACAGATCGGGCAGCGGATAGGGGTAGAGCTCCTCAATCCGCGCGCCCTGCACATCGAGCTTGACGTCGGTCAGCACCGGCGAGCTGACTTTAGCGTAGAAACCGGACACCTCTTCATCGATCTTCTGGCCGGGCCGCACGTACGCGCTCGTGCCGCGCAGACTGCTGCTCAATTGGTCCAGGAGCACTGTGTCCACATCGCTGCCGACGCCGAAGGCGAACAGACGCACCGATTTGGGTGCGCTAGCCGTCACATTCGCGACGATACGATCCGGGTTCTTCTCACCCACGGTCGGCAGCCCGTCGGTCATAAAGATCACCACCGTCGGGCGCTCTTTGTCCGCGCCGGCGACCGCCTCCAGGAGCGCCCGGTTGATGTCGGTGCTCGTATTGAAAGAGACGATGTTGAAGCGATCCCCTTCGCCGAGGTGATCGAGCACGTAGGTGGCCGCCGCTTTGGCCTGGACCACCTTCTCGCCATCCATACTCCCCGACGTGTCGAACACCAGGATCACATCCTTGTCGACGATATCGCTGGCGCGCGGCTTGATCGGCGGTGTCACCAGCAACAGAAAGAACCCGTCTGCGTCGAACGGCTTGTAGCTCAACAGGTTGGCGGCCAACGCCTCATTCGAGACGCTGGTGTACAGGTCGAAGTCACGATCGGGTCGAACGTTGCGGGCTTCGTAGCTGGCAGTCGCCCGCCGGTCGCCGTCGCGCATCACGACCACCGGATGGCTCGGCGAATAAATGGCGCGCAACGGCGCTTTGTCCTCCAGCCGCACGGTGATCGCGACCTCACCGATGGGCCGGGCAGAGAACTTCTCGGTGTTCAGCGGGTATCGGTAGTGAACGAGGCCATCCTTCTGCGGGAGCACCTGCGTGTAGGTGAGCTCGATGCGGCGCTCACCGCGCGGGGGGATCGGAAAGATACGTGCCTGGAACGCGCCGCGGCCGACATATTCCAGCAGCGCCGGATCGCGCTGCTTGCGCACGATCTCCTCGTAAATAGCCCGCGCTTCCTCCCGGCCCAGCAGCTTGCCTTCCAGCTTCTGACCATCCACCCACATGTCGAAGCTGGAGATCGCGGCATCCTCGGGGAGCGGAAACAGGTACGTGCCTTCGACGGGGAATGCAGCTTCGTTGACAAAGACCTGGTCGACGTGCGTGGTCGCCACCTGGTCCTTGATGGTTACTTCCACGCGATGGTACTTGACCGCCAGCGGGATTTCCCGCCACGAGATGGGGCGATCGCGCGGCGGCTGCGGCACGATGATGCCATCCGCCGCGGCCGGGCTGATCAGCGCCAGCCAAAGGGCGATAGCGACGAGGAAGATGACGACAGGAGCGGAAATATGCGTGCGGAATGTGAACGGGCGTCTCATGGCAGGTCTCCTCCTTCTCAGAAAGACCGACGACTCTGCTGTTAAGACGCCCGCTGCGCGGGCCGGGTTCCGAACTCAGATCAAGGCAAGCTCGTTCTGCAGCGGTAGCGTCGTCACCTCGACATCGTTCTCCGTGACATAGCAGTCGATCTCCAGGCGGACGCCGAACCCCTCCTCCGGCAGATAGATGCCCGGCTCCACGGAGAAGCCTACGCCAGGGATCAAGCGCCGGCGATCCTGGGTTTCGAGATTGTCCAGATTCACACCGTTGCCATGCCCCATGGTCCCGATCGAATGCCCGGTGCGATGAATGAAATACGGCCCGAACCCGGCGGCCGTGATGACCCCGCGCGCCACATCGTCAACCTCGTAGCCGTAGACCGCCTGCCCTGTCTTGAGGCGCTGGTGCATGAACGCCACCGCCGCATCACGCGCCTGCCGCACAACCTCGAACACCTGGCGGATGCGAGCGGGCGGTTCGGCTCCGGCGAAAGCCGTCCACGTGATGTCGCCGTAGATTGCATCCGGCCGCGACGCTCGGGCCCAGAGATCGATCAGCAACAGGTCGCCGCGGCGGAGGGGGGTGTCGCTGTCAGGTCGCGGGAAGTAGTGCGGGTTCGCGGCATGGCCGTTCACCGCAGCGATCGCGCCCGCGCCGGCCAGACCGCGCAGCTCGAACTGCTCGGACATGAAGGCGAGCACGCTGAGCTCGGTTGGCTTGCCGCCGGCCACCAGCGCATCTCGCACATGCGCAAAGGTCGCATCTTTCACTGCCAGCAGGCCCTCGCATGCCCGGCGATGGCTGGCGAGTTGCTCCGGCGTCCACACCGCCTGCGCCACCTGCACCAGATCCGCCGAGGTCACCACCTCGACGCCCAGGCTGCGCACCAGATCGACCGTGCCGGCGTCCACCCGGCCGACATAGGGGATGGCCGCGCCAGGCGACACCTCCATCGCCACGCGTTGCGCGCCGCCCAGGATCGCGCGCAGCCCCTCCCGCCAGTCGGCCCAGGAGACGTAGGACAGCGCATCGGGCACGACGCTCTGCCAGCCACCCAACTCGATGGCATGCACGAGCCAGCGAGGCTCACCTTGCGCCGGGATGAAGCACGCCCAGCGGCGGCTGCCGGAGCGCGCCGCGGGGATGCCCAGCACATCCAACGCGATTGGATTCAAGCCGCGGAATTCGTACAGCAGCCA
Source organism: Anaerolineae bacterium (assembly GCA_025454565.1). Lineage (GTDB taxonomy): Bacteria > Chloroflexota > Anaerolineae > CG2-30-64-16 > CG2-30-64-16 > JALOOE01. Next base: position 1,107 of record JALOOE010000487.1, on the reverse strand, counting down.
GCCGGCCAGCCCCTCAGCGCAGATGGCCGCCTGGATCTCGGACAAACGTTGCATGATCGCCTCCACACGGTTTGGAACACGGATCAACACAGATGCATACGGACTTCCTCGATCTCTTAAGTTGGTATCCGTGTCGATCCGTGCCATCCGTGAGCCGAACAAAAAGGGGTTGGATCAGGCCAGTGCCCACCCAACCCCTACACTGCATCCAGCGGGAAACGCCGCTTACTTTGGCAGATTGGCGGCCGCGAAGTCCCAATTCACGAGCTTATCGAGGAACGCCTGCACGAAGTCGGGCCGGCGGTTCTGGTAATCGAGGTAGTAGGCGTGCTCCCACACGTCGACGGTGATGAGCGGGGTCTGACCTTTGGTGATCGGCGTCTCGGCGTTGGGTGTAGAAACGATCTTGAGCGCGCCGCCGTCTACGACCAGCCAGGCCCAGCCGCTGCCGAAGCGGCCCACCGCGGCGGCCTTGAACTGCTCGGCGAACTTCTCGTAGCTGCCGAAGGCCTCGTCGATCATCTTGGCGAGCGCGCCCGACGGCTTGCCGCCGCCATCCGGCTTCATGCTGTTCCAGAAGAAAGTGTGGTTCCAGATCTGTGCGGCGTTGTTGAAGACGCCGGTCATCTCAGCGTTCTTCGCAGCGATGTCGATGACGGACTCCAGCGACAGCCCGTCGATGCGTGTGTTGGCGACCAGCTTGTTCAGGTTATCCACATAGGCTTTGTGATGCTTCCCGTGATGGAAGCTGATGGTCTTGGCCGAGTAGATCGGCTCAAGCGCGGTGTCAGCATAGGGCAGAGGAGGCAGTTCGTAGGTCATGGCAGCTTTCCCTTTCACCGTTGAGTGCTCGACGGGCGCCGGCGTCCGTGAGAGCGAGGGTAGTCGGAATGCGGCTCGGTACTGTCGCATCCCGTGCCGGTTGACACAGATTATAGTGCGCCTGGCGCAGATGCGCAAACAGCGCGATTCGGCCCTGTGGCTGTCTGCGATCCGCTCAGTCCGCTGAACGGATGACGCGCCCATCGGCCAGACCTACCAGGAGCGCGCCCCCGATGCCTTCCGGCGCGATGACTGCCGCCGGTTCCACCTCCGCCAGCAATTCAT
>JALOOE010000486.1 GCA_025454565.1 Anaerolineae bacterium | reverse complement strand
ATCCAGTTTCACCCGACGGCGTTGGCTGCGCCGGGCGCCGAGGGCTTCCTGATCAGCGAGGCGGTGCGCGGCGAGGGCGGCGTGCTGCTCTCGCCCGACGGCAGGGCGTTCATGGCCAAGTATTCGCCCGATTGGAAGGACCTGGCCCCGCGCGATGTGGTCGCCCGCGCGATCCATCATGAGATGGAGACGCATGGCTACTCCCACGTCCTGCTCGACCTGGCTTCGCACATGGCGCCCGACGCCATCCCGACGCGCTTCCCGAACATCTACACCAAATGCCTGGAAGTCGGCATCGACATGGCGAAGGAGCCGATCCCGGTGGTGCCGGCCGCGCACTATTCGTGCGGCGGCGTCGCCGTGGACGAGTGGGGACGCTCCAGCATCGAGAATCTGTATGCGGTGGGCGAGGTCAGTTGCACAGGGCTGCACGGCGCCAACCGGCTGGCATCGACATCGTTACTGGAAGGATTGGTGTGGGGCAACCGCGCCGCGCAACACATCGAGGAGTTGTTGAGCCGGCAGCTATCGCTGAGCATCCCGAGCCGTGCGCTCGTGCCGGCGTGGGACGAAAGCGGCCTGGTGGCTGACCCCGACCCGGCGCTGATCCAGGGCGACATGCAGACCGTCCAGAACATCATGTGGCACTACGTGGGGTTGGTGCGGAACGCCGACCGCCTCTCGCGCGCGATCCGCGAGCTGCGCCACCTGTGGAACGAGATCGAGACGTTCTATCGCACCACCAAGCTGAGCGACGGGCTGATCGGGCTGCGCAACTCCGTCGAGGTGGCGTTGATCGTGGCGCAGGCCGCGCGCCATAACCGCCTGAGCCGCGGCTGTCACTACCGGTCGGATTCCGTTCCGGGGGAGGGGGAGCGACTGCTTTAGGATTCAGAAGAAGGCGGAGCTCGACCCATGGCGGCCGCGCCGCCCGTCATGGGTTGTCAGCATTCGGTTTCAGCATGATCCCCTGGTTCAACGCCACGATGCTGGTGTCATCCTCCTTCCACGTACCCCAGACGTTGCCGACATGGGCGATGCCCTCCGGGGTGATGCGGAACACGCCGCCGCCGGATGCGCCGATCTCCACTGCCCGGTCCACCACCAAGCCGAGAGCCTCACCGCGCTCCTCGACCCGCAAGGGATGCACCCACTGGACGCGGGTTGAGCCGCGGAACCAGGCCCAATTCACCTCGGCCAGCTCGCCCCAGCCAGCGAGGGTTTCCTCTGTCAGCGGATCCTCAAAGCTTGCGAACTCTACGGGCGTCGTTGAAGCAAACAGCGACGTTGGGAATGCTACGAGTTGCGCCTGCCGATGACTGCCGGTTGCGTCCTGGCGCATCTGCTCGACGAGGTCACCCAGTAGCGCAACATCCTCGATTTCGAAATACAGGCCGTTGCGCGCACCAGCCACCTCCAGAGCAACAACCGTGCAGTTCGGGTCTACCAGTGAATCGAAATGGTCGTGCGTGAGCAATGTTCGACTGTCCACGATCGTGGCATGAGATGCAACAAGCGCTGAGCCGGATCGATCACCCTTCCACCCACATCGGAGCGAAAAGCGCAGGAAAACGGTCGCTTCCATGATCTGGCGTTGCCAATCGGCGCACCGCTCGGCTTCTTCGGCATCGCGAGGCACACCGCACGAGATCGGCTCAGTTGTCCATTGGTTGGCCCTCGGTTCAGCTCGAACAGCTCCACTGCTCGTCAGGATCAAGGCCACGAGCAGCAGGCTCAGCACTTTCGAGATGGTTGCCGCGTTCATCACGCCCTCCCGCGCTAACGATTGCTCCATCTCCAGCCTCCTCACCGGCTATAGGTGCGATGTGACGGACAGTGTGATGGAGAGTCCGAATACTGCGTGAAAGCCTTGAATCTGCCGCCATCTGCTGCTATAATGGCGCCACGGTGGAATCTTCATTGTCAGCCATACGACCCATCTCATGGACATACATTTGATGGTGCAGACACTGACCGGGTTGCCAGCCAAAGCTCAGTAAGTCAGTGTCGCTTCCTTGGGGTATGCGAACTGCCATGATGACTTCCAACGCCCGCACGATACGATGATGCTCTTAGGCAACGCTCCAATCTCGTCTGCTATGATCGCGCAGATTTGCGATGGTCGCTGTGAACTATTTCACACGTTGCAAAAATGCGTTAGGCTGAGCATGCTATGAGCCGACCGGCCATCAGCCTGCTACTGTTACTGGTGTTGCTGGCGGGTTGCTCCGCGCCAGCGCAACCCATCGCGCCGGTCACACCCGGCGCCACCGTTGCACCGGCGTCGACAGCGCCCACTGACGCGGCGTCTGGTGTCACCGCCAGCGCGCCAACTGACACACCTGCCACCACAAGCTCACTCGTCCCCAGCGTAACTGTCGCCAGCGCGACCGCCACTGCACGACGGCCCACGCCGGCGCCGCTGCCGCCGCCGCCCACCCAGCCGCCGCCCTTGCCACCATCCCCGACCGCGCTGCCTGGGCCGGCGAATACACCCACGCCGCGTGTTTCGCTGACACCTGTCGCTCCGGCAACCAGCGCGCCCACGCCGGCGCTGTTCTCGGTGACGCCTCGCCCTGGGCCGAGCCCGACCGTACCCAACGTCGACATCATCGTCGACAACCGCGATCCGGGCTTCTCAGCGACGGGCCACTGGTTCATCGGCGACGGTGGGCAGAGCTATCGCGGCGACTGCGCGTGGGCGCCGCGCGGGTTCGGCAACATCGCGTATGTGCGTCCTGCGCTGCCGCTGGCCGGCTCCTACGAGGTCTTCGCCTGGTGGTGCGGCGATCCGAACAAAGACCAGTCGGACCGCGCCGAGATCCAGATCTACCCCACGCAAGGCCGTGTGGCAACCTTCCCGGTCTACGTTAACCTCCAGGAAGATGCCGGGCGCTGGAACAGCCTGGGCACGTATCGGCTGGAAACCAACGGCTTCGTGAGCGTCGATAGCGGACTGGCGGGCAACGTGGTCGCCGATGCGTTCCGGTTCGTCTATCGCGGCCCGGAAAGCGGCCGGATCACGCCGACGCCGCGGCCGACCGCGTTCCCCTGGACAAATCATCCGCCATCGCCGCTGGAGCAGCTCACCGCGGGCGATCTCTCCGCCCGGCTGGGGCTGACGCGGCGTTTCTACACGACCAGCCCACTGATCGCCAGTGAGGAGGCAAGTTTCGACGATTGTCAGGCGTTTCCCCGGGATGGCTGCGGCGGGACGCGCGAGGGTTGGCGGGCGCAGGCGCGCACCCAGCAGATGACCGTGCCGTATCGCGTCTCGAAGGACTACCGTCACGTCGCCATCGAGCCGC
>JALOOE010000485.1 GCA_025454565.1 Anaerolineae bacterium | reverse complement strand
CTGATCACCAGACTGATTCGTTATGTCGGTCGTGAAACGTGAAGCGTGAAACGTGAGACATCGCCAAGTTTTTCACGCATCACGCTTCACGCAGCACATCAACCTCTCGCCCCGGCGATTTCTCGATAGGCCAGCGTCCACGCGCTCGATTCGAATGTGAGCCACAACCCCTGGACGAAGATCAGCGGTACGGCCAGGATCGCGATGAACGGCAGCAGCCCCATCGCCACGGCCCACCCCACCGATTTCGTCGCGGCATAGAGTGGCAGACCGATCCCGAAGCCGACCGCCAGTCCGATCCCGCCCAGGATGAAGACCAGCGCGATCGATACCAGGCCATAGGCCAGGCTCAGGCCAAACAGCAGCAGCCAGGTCAGCGCGCTGTCCTTGAGGCGGCTCCGCACGGCTGCGTAACCCATCGCCAGCGCTTGCCCCACGCTCCGATCGGCCAGCGCGATCTCCCGCGACCAGAACTGGCCCAACAAGCCCAGCGCAAAGGCCGCGACCATGATCAGCAGCAGGACCAGCAGCTCCAGCCCGATGGTTGCGATCACGCCGAGCGCCTTCGCCGCGGCACTGTCCACCGCCAGCAACAACAGCGGCGTCGCGCCGAGCAACAGGAGTAACATCGCAACGATGAAGAACGGGATGCCCACGAGCAGATCGAGCAGCCACATGCGGAAACTGCGGTTGCTCCAGCCGAGGCGGAAGGCTTCACGCCACTTCGGCGCGACACCCGTCTCCTCGATCTGATCTACGGAACGATAGAGCGCCGCGCGCGCCACGTAGCGCACGATGCCGCCGATCACGATGGCGACGAGGAAGATGCAGCAGCAGACCAGGATCAGCGCCGAGATGATCTGCCACTCCGCGGGGCCCAGGACAGGGAACTGCGCTGGCAGATTCGGCATCGACCCGTTGCCGCCGCTCCCACCTCCCCCGCCGCCACCGCCGCCGCTGGTCAGCGCCAGCAGGATGCCGAAGATCCAGAGCACTTTGTGGCGCCAGGTGATCTGGAAGGCCCGATTGATCAAACGCGAGTAGTCCATGTTGTTCCCTCGTTTTCAGTCTCTTGCTTTGAGCCGTGCGACGATATCGCTCTCAGTATACATCTACGAAACGAACTCACAAAAGGTGCGGAATTCCGCAACCGGATCGAAAAGTCTGTAACCTACCGCCGTCCAGTGCATCTGAAACCCCTGGGAGGCGATGCCAGCCTCCGAATCGACCCCGCATCGGAGGAAATCATGCCGATTTACGAGTTTAGCTGCTCGACGTGTGACCGTTCATTCGAGGAACTGGTGCGCAGCGCCGAAGCGACCAGCGAAGTCGTCTGCCCCAAATGCGGCAGTCAGCACGTCAGGCGGAAGATCTCGCTTTTCGCATCGAAGACGAGCGCCGTCGGCGCGTTTGCCGGCGCATCGAGCGCGGCCTGCTCAACGGGCAGCACCTGAGGCATCCGACGCACGTAGCGGCCGTGCGCCGCACCAATCAACTCCCCTTTCGGGTAACGCGAAGGGCTCCCGGCCTTGCCGAAGCAGCAGGTGCCAGGGGCTTTTTCGCGTCCGGCCCGTGCCGATTTCCTCCGCAGGCGCGATTCGTGATAGAGTGTCTTGATTCGGACCACCGATAAGTGGTCTGGAGCGCGAATCTATCTGAGATATCGGGGGGCGCCATGACCAAAGCGGACATCGCTCAAGCTTGCTTCGGGCAGGGGTTCAGTTGCTCACAGGCCGTCTTCGCGGCCTATGCGGAAGATTACGGAATGGATCAGGAGGCCGCGCTGCGCGTCGCGGCGGCGTTCGGCGGCGGGCTGGCGCGCTCGGGCGGGCCTTGCGGCGCCATGTCGGGCGCGCTGATGGTGATCGGGCTGCAACACGGCATGGTCAGCGCCGATGCTCCGCAGGCGAAAGAACACACCTACAAGATCGCGCAGGAATTCGTCGAGCGTTTTCGCGCGGCCAATGGCGCAGTCGATTGTCGCGAGCTGCTGGGCCATGACATGAGCACCCCGGAAGGCCGCCAGGCGATCAAGGAGACGGGTGTCACCAAGGCGATCTGCCCGAAGCTGGTTCAGAGTGCGAGCGCGATCCTGGATGAGATGCTGGGGGCAAAGACCGCATGAGTGGTCTGCGCTTCCCGATCCTGGTGACGATCATGATCCTTATCCTCCTGCTGTTCGGCGTTGCCACCTGCCGGCCTGCCAGCGGCGTCCCCGCCACGAAGCCAATCGCTCGGCCTGCCGTGAGCGCGGCGTGCAACCTTCCGCCGTATCAGCACGTCTCCGAGTTTGACAACCTCGATTCTTGCGTGTATACAGGATTTTGAACGGTTCTGTCAGAAGAATTACCGTACGGAGGCACGTTTGGCGATCTCCTGGCCGTGGACAAAACAGAAGTCGAAGATTGTGTGGATCGACCTGGGCGACCTGGGCGACCTGGTGCATCCCGATGGCCCGCATGAGCAGTGGCAGGATCACGGACTGGGGCTGCTACGCACCATCCTGAAACAGAACGGCATCGAGACCGACGTGGTTTCGACGCGTGCCGTCACCTCATGGGAGCAGCTCCGCAAGCAGATCGCCGGCTATGAAATGGCGATCATGAACGTGCGCAGCTACACCTTTCCATCGGGACGCAAATCGGCGCAGCTATTCAAGGAAGTAAACCCGCAAGGCATGGTGCTGGCCGGTGGCATGCACGCCACTGTCGCGCCCGACGAGATGCTGGCCGAGCCCGCGTTCGATCATATCTGCCAGGGGCCGGGCGAAAAGGTCATCGTCGACCTGGTGCGCGACCCGAACGCGTTCCCGCGGCTGATCCAGGGCGAGAGCGCCAAATCGATGGCCGATTGGCCGATGATCGACCGCACGCTCTGGCCCAAGCCCGCAAGCTGGCAGACACGCCGTAAGTTCAAGTGGCAGTGGCCCATGGAGCCGGAGTGCGGCTGGGGGCCGGGACCGGTGGCGACGATCCTCACCAGCCGCGTGTGCCCGTGGCAGTGCGTCTTCTGCAACGAGAATTCCTACATCCCGAACATGGGCCGCAAGCCTGTGGACGCGGTGATCGACGAACTCAACTACCTCGACCGCACCTACGGCGTCGGCTCGGTGGTCATTCATGACTCGATGTTCTTCCAGAACCCGACCTGGCTGCGGGAATGGATCGAGAAGTATCCGAGCAAGACCAAGAACTGGAGCTATTGGGCAGCCGGTCGCTCCGACACCGTGCGCCAATGGCCCGATCTGTTCGAAGCGCTGCTGCGGGAGACCAATTGGAACCTGATCTCGATCGGCTTCGAGTCGGGCAG
>JALOOE010000484.1 GCA_025454565.1 Anaerolineae bacterium | reverse complement strand
GCTGGTGGGGAACCTGGTGAACATCATCGACCCGCAGATGGTCATCATCGGCGGCGGTGTGGCCGAGGCGCTGGGGGAGAAGTACGTGGAGTCGATCCGGCCCGTCGCCTATCAATACTTCATCAACAAGCGCGGTTCGGGCGATGTGCAGATCGTTTCGGCCAAGCTGGGCGATAACGCCGCGCTGTTGGGCGCCGCCGTGCACGCCCGGCGGCAGCTAAACAACGGTTGAAAGCCGAGGGCCGGTTGAAGGTTGAAGGTTGAAGGTGAAAGGTGTTCCTTGACCCTTCAACCTTCAACCTTGAACCCTGAACCTTCAACCTTGAACCTTCAACCTTGAACCTTCAACCTTGAACCCTGAACCTGTAACCTCATTCCACGAACACCTCTACGCGTTCGTTGTCCGCCTCGTCGTCCACTTCGATGATGCGACCTTGCATGCCCCCCTTGATGGCCGTCTGGATTGCGCTCAGATCCATGCCGTTCATTTCGGGAGCAAAGCGAGCGCCCATCTTCAGTCCGACATCGACCAGGCCGACCGGGATATTCACGTTGACCTTGAGCTTGCCGCTGGCGCGGTCGGTCACCCGTACGCGCAGCCAGCGCGCTTTGGTGACCTCTTCGCGCTGCGCAGCGTCGCTGCCGGTCGCGCGGAGCGCCTCGAGCAGCCTGGCGCCCTCCTCGGCCGTGATCTGCTTCTCCTCGATCATCTTCAAGATCCGCATACGTTCTTCTGAGGTTGTCATCAGTCGTTTCCTTTGTACCGCAAGCCGCTGGCTTGCGCAAGCGTACGGCAACAGGCAATCCAGCGGATTGCGTTACGGCGCCGTGCGCCACCGTGCCGCCCGCAGCGGGCAACCGGCAATCCGGCGGATTGCGTTACGGCGCCATGCTCAGAGCAGCTCGTCGGCGGGGACGATTGGGCGGCGCATCGACAACAGCACGCGTCGCGGGAGGAAGCCGGCGGCCTCCAGCGCCGCGACCCCCTCGGCATGATCGCCGCTGTGCTCGGCGACGACGGGAGCCGGTGGCGATCCGGCCAACGCCCGCAGCCCTTGAGCCACGAGGGGGCCTTCAATGAGGCCGTACCCGGTGGGCCGAACGAGTAAGCGCAGCCGGTGCGCGTCACCTGTCAGGCTCGCCGCTGTCTCGACCGCGCCCATCAGGATGCCGTCTTCGTAGCTGCCCCAACGCTGCACGCGGTAGAATCCCGTCCAGTTGCCGATCGCTTCACCCAGCCCCTGTAACAGACCCACCTGATACTGCGATGCCTCGACCGGGGCCAGCCACCGCGCCAATTGCGATTGCGCGGCCTGGGCCAACTCAAAGCGGCTGCGCCATGCGAGCGCCGGCAACGGTTGAAGCGGCGCATCGGTTGCGAGGGCCGGCAACCTGTCGGGCAGTGACGACAGCTTCCAAATGCCCTCCTGGCAGACGTCGGTGAAGCCCAACGATTCGTACAGCCGCTTGGCGGGCGGATTATCCACCCGCACCTGGAGCACGGCCCAACCGCCACCCTGATGGGCGATCTCGCTCAGACTCGATAACATCAGCGCCCTGGCGATGCCGCGGCCGCGATACGCGGGCACGACCGCCACGTTGCTGATGCGCCAGCGCGTCCCGCCGAAATCCACGCGCTGCAACGTGACATTGCCGAGAACCCGGTCTCCCTCGATCCAGACGAAGCCGCCGACGAAATCGCCGAGAAAACCGGAACTCATCAGGCCGCCCAAGAACGGACTGATGCGTCCCACGGTCTGCATCTCCTGAAGCACGCTGCGCCCGTCGGCATCGATCTCGTCCGCAAACACGGCGCCGATGAGATCGGCGACCTGGCGCATGTGCTTCCGGGGATCGAAGGGATAGACCCCTGGTTCGAGAGATTCGTTTCGGCTTAGCGAGAATACGGCCATGGCTCGGCTAATGATTGCGCTGGTTGATGTCCTGTTCCCCTACATCATACCACGCGATACCGCCCCACGGTCAAGCGCGCCTATCCCTCCAAAGCTCTCAAGAGCAACTCGGCTTGTTCCGCCGTGATGACGCCTGATTCCACCATCTTCAGGATGCGCAGTTGCTCTTCGACGGTCGATTGCGACGGTGCGGGCGATCGCATCGCCGCGGGCGCTTGCGGGGGGATCGGACGCGCCGGCGCTGTCGGGCGCGCCGGACGCGCGTGCCTGGCGCCGGGGCCACTCTCAACCATGATGCCGGCCGCAGCGAGCGACGTCGTCACCTGCTGGCGGATGCGATCGCCCAGATTGCGCAGATCTTCGGGCGTCGCTGGATCGCGCACATCCGCGGGCACGCGCGGCCCGGCGGCTCCGGCCTGCGTGATGCGCATATCCCCACCGCTGACCACATTGATGCGACCCGATCCCTGCCCGATGGCGGCGGTGAAAGTCGGTGTGCCATCCGCTGTCGGCGTGAGTTGCACATCCGACCGGATGCGGCCGTTGGCGCGGACGGTCAGGCGAGCGTCGGCATTCGCCGGCAAGGCCAGGCTGACATCGCCGTTGGTGGTCAGCGCGTAGCTTGCCTGTGGGCCAAAGGGGCCCTGCACGATCGCATCGCCCTGCACCTGGGGCGCCGAGAGCCCGCCGGTAGCGGCGATGACGCGCAGATCGCCGTGGAGCGCGCGCAGCGTCGCCGGCCCGCCGATCTCGTTGAGCCGGGCGTCGCCGCTGATCCGTTCCGCCTGGAATGCGCCCTCGACGCGTTCGATCCACAGATCGCCGTGAACGCGCCCCAGGCGCACCTCGGTCGCGCCGGCGATGCGCACATCCCCGGAAATCGTCTCCGCTTCCAGATTCCCGCCGCCCTCAAAGCGCAGGTCGCCCGCACAGGCGCCCAACAGCCTCAGATCGGCCACTTCGTCGGCGCGGAGGTCGCCGTCAATACGTGCGAGGCGCGTGGTGCCCCACAAACCGCCGAGCCGGACGTCGCCGCGCACCGCCTCGATATTGACCGCGCCGCCCAACCCTCTCACGTGGAGGTCGCCCGATGCACGCTTCACCGTAACGTTCATGTTCGCCGGGACGGTGATGCGCTGTACGTTGGCCTTGCCCAACACGACCGCATCCCCATCCGCCATGAATGTTGGCGCACGCTCGGATCCGCTCGGCTGATAGGTGATCTGAAGCTCGGTCGCGTCGACTGCGCCCCACACCTGCGCGTCACGCGTCATCTCCTCGATGATCAGGTGATAGATCCCCTCGGCGGGGAAAGTGGTGTACTCGCTCATCAAATCACTCCCTGGTGACGGGTGACGGGTTCAAGGTTCCGGGTTGAAGGTTCAAGGTTCAAGGT
>JALOOE010000483.1 GCA_025454565.1 Anaerolineae bacterium | reverse complement strand
CGCCGGTGGCGCCCGCCAGCCCCTGGATGCCCTGGTCGCCTGTTGCGCCTGTAGCGCCTGTCGCGCCTGTAGCGCCGGTGGCGCCCGTCAGCCCCTGGATGCCCTGATCGCCCGTCGCGCCCGTCGCACCCGTCGCGCCTGTAGCGCCGGTGGCGCCCGTCAGCCCTTGGATACCCTGGTCGCCCGTTGCACCCGTCGCGCCGGTTGGGCCTGGGACGGTGCTATCTGCGCCAGTCGGACCGGTCGCGCCTTGCGCGCCTGTTGCGCCGGTGGGGCCGCTCGGACCAGCCACGGTCGAGGCAGCGCCAGTCGGACCGGTCGCGCCTTGCGCGCCCGCTGCGCCGGTGGGACCGATCGGGCCGGTGGGGCCTTGTGGCCCAGCCGGAGCATTCTCTGCATATTTGGCCCGCAGTGCGTACGGCACGCTGGCGATACGCTGGTTCGGCTCCAGGGCCTGGAACGGCCCGCTCGCACTGCTGCTGAACCAGACGCGCAGATAGGTGTCCGTTTGGGCAAAAGCTGTCTCAGTCAAGGGCTGAGTCATGCCGGTCAGCGCCGTATTGCCCAACAGCACATTGAAGAGCCCCTTGCTGACGGCCAACGCCACAGCCGCGCCGGGCTCGCCGCTCGCGGTGCCGTCATTGCTCCAGAAGTTGGCTCCTCCGCCCGTGGCGGCGCCCACGATGGCGAACTTGAAGTAACCGGTCCCATCGTAGGCCTTGCCGTCCACCTGCACTGTGCCCTGGTAGCTGACCACGGAGGGCGGGGGCCCCGCGACAAGCTGGCTGAGCGATGCAGCAGCCTGGGCCAGGCTGGGAACCTGGCCAATAACGAACAAGCTAACGAAGAGAACCAAGATCGTCAAGCCTGCGAGTGTAGCATTACGTGAGAGAGGTCTTCGCATGGGTTTTCTCCTATGCTATGGTTCAGCAGTCTACTTCAACACCAACGGCAGGTAATACTGGCTGTCTACTGCACGCTGCCAGTAACCGGCCTGCAAGCTGACGCCCGCCAAACTCGCCGGGCCTGCGATAGGCTGGCCCAACGAGCCGTTCAAGCTGATCTGTGCGCCGGCTGCTGGCGCACCAGCAGCGCTGAAGACGTGCCAGCCGATCGTCGCGGTCCCTGCGCTGCTTGCCAGGGCGACACCGCCCAAGGACAACGCTGCCACCACGACGAGACAGACGAAGGCGATACGCGCTTTGTTCATAGCTGCTCCTTCCAGTCGCGAGTTGGCCCCGTACCGGATCTGATACGGCGATCCCCGCTGGTCTCGAGGCAAGATGGCCGAGCGAGGCTTCTGCCTCGGCCAGACCCGGGGCCCAGATGGGAGAGATGAAACTGACGAGGTGAATCAAGATCGTCAAACCGACGAGCGTGGGACTGCGTGAAAGAGGTCATCACATGATTTTCTCTCCTGATGCGGGTGAGCAAATGATGATCGCCAAGAGAACGGCAATAGGTAGCCGTTCTCCCTATGAAGATCGCCTCAACGACCACGGTTGCGTGGCGTGGACGCGACTCCCGTCAGCGTGACCGAGACCAGATTGCAAATTGGATTACACGATTATATGAGTGCCCCTGGCATTTGTCAAATCGTATCCAGAGCAATAAGGCCAGCTTCAGGACTTCAACCGTCAGCACGTCGCACTCTCGTCAACGGCTTGAACCCCTCGCCCAACACCTCATGGCTGGGATTGATCACCATGAACGCATCCGGGTCGGCGTCGCTCACCGCCTGGCGCAGAGCCACCAGTTGCCGCCGGCCGACCGTCGTCATCAGCACGATGCGCTCGGCGCCGGTATAGCCGCCCTCGCCGCGCAGGATCGTCACGCCGCGCTCCAACTCCTCGATGATGGCCTGGCACACCGCATCCGGCGCCGAAGTGATGATGAACGCCGTCGCTGCCGCAGCGAACCCTTCCTCGACGAAATCGATGACGCGCGCCATGACCCACGCCGCGATCAACGCATAGAGCGCCGGCGCCAGCCCGAAAAAGAACGCGGCCAGCGCCAGCACCGCGACATCCATCGCCAGCAGCGAGCTCGACATGCGCGTGCCCCGGAAGTGCTCCAACAGCTTGGCGGGGATCTCCGTGCCGCCCGTCGTCGCATTGGCGCGAAAGATCAGCCCCATGCCCAGACCGTAGAGCAGCCCACCATAGAGCGTGTACAGCAGCGGCTCGCCCCGCACGACCGGCAGGACAGGGTGCAGCGCATCGATGGCCAGCGAGGAAAGCACGACGGCCAGGATCGTCTTCGGGCCAAACGCCGGCCCCAGGACGCGCATGCCGATCAGCAAAAAAGGTAAGTTGAGGACGAGCAGCGTTGTGCCGACCGGCCAACCCCACAGGCGGTTGGCGAATATCGCCAGCGCGGTGAAGCCGCCGGGCACCACGTCGTTGGGATTCAAAAAGATGTTGACCGAGAGCGCCATGCAGAGGCAGCCGATCGCGATCAGCGCCAGATCGTGGAACGTGCGCCCGGTGACATCACCCCAGCGCGTGTGCAAAAAAACGCGCCGGCCAAACCGGCGCAATGTGTGAAGCTGTCCCATCGTGAACCCCGCCTTCAGATGATCCAGGTAGAAGCGAATAAGGTTTTGCGCCGGCCGCGCGACCTGATCACGCCTGCGCCCGACTCATGGTTGATCCGGAAAAGGATAGTTACGATAGGATTGAACCTTGAGAAGCCCGCCATGTCAAATTCGTTGCACCGCCATCCGTTGCGGCGTCAGAAGGTACGTGCTATGATTTGGACTGATGTCGCGGCCGCGCTTGTGACGACGAAAACGCCTCGACAAGTCGAGGTCTCCGACTGCCTCGACAAGTCGAGGTCTCCGGAGTGCCGGACTTGTCCGGCGCGTTTCGGGCCAGACTGCATAAGTCGTGTGGCGCTGGGGCTGCTCAACGCGGCCCTGATAGACAATGAGAAGAGGACTCCAATGACGCATGTTAGATCGCAAAAAGCCGATAGCGAATTGGCGTTCTGGCAGAGCCGCCTCAGACAGCAGGGCACACTGACCAACGACCATTATGCGTACTTTTATACCGCTCACTTCGGCCTGGCAAAAACCTTCTATCGCAGCAAGAAGATCCTGGACATCGGGTGCGGCCCAAGAGGGAGTCTGGAGTGGGCTGACGAGGCGGCTGCGCGGATTGGGATTGATCCCCTGGCCGCAGCGTACCGGCAATTGGGCACAAGCCGCCACGCGATGCATGCCGGCAGTGCAGAAGGCCTCCCGTTCCCCGATGCTTCGTTTGATGTGGTGTGCTCGCTCAATTCGCTGGATCATGTCGATGATCTGAACCAGACGATCGGCGAGATTTGCCGGGTGTTGGCGCCGCGAGGCTATTTCCTGCTGGTGACGGAGATACATCGCCATCCCACCGTGCTCGAGCCGATGGTCTATTCCTGGGACATCGTGGCCGCGTTCCAGCCCGAGCTTGCCGTTGTGGAACAAAAACAGGTCGAGTATACGGTCTTCAGCCCCGAGGGCTTCGGCGATATCTACCAAAGCCTGCGCGAGGGCACGCCCTACGACCATAGCGATGTGAGAGAACGCAGCGGGATCCTCTCGGTCAGGTTCCGCAAGGGCGGGTAGCTGCCTCGGCATTTGCATACGCACGCAGATTCCAGCACGCATCGGCAGAAATGCCCCGGCGGTTTCGTAGGACAATCCGCTGGATTGTCCCGGCGCAATCCGGCGGATTGCGTTACGGTAGGCCAATCCCGCGGATTGCGTTACGGAAACCAGTGGCGCACTGACGCCCACCTGCACTAGCGGGGGGCGCAAGGCCCGTCCAATGTTTTTTTCGGCAAGTGTGCAACGGATGTGCCGGGGCGCGACGCCGATCGCTTGGTCGCCCATCGCGGCCATGCTATAATGGCAACGTTGAACTGAGGAAACCGGGATCATCTGGCTGCACAACGTCAGCCACTGGGGGCGTCCGATGCAGTTCACCGTGCCGAATGACCAACTCAATCGCATCCTCGACTCCGATCACCACGACCC
This sequence comes from Anaerolineae bacterium, assembly GCA_025454565.1. Taxonomy (GTDB): domain Bacteria; phylum Chloroflexota; class Anaerolineae; order CG2-30-64-16; family CG2-30-64-16; genus JALOOE01. The sequence goes on along the minus strand of JALOOE010000483.1, from coordinate 4,983 downwards.
GTTCGAGGTGCTCGGCGCGCATCTGACCGAAGCAGATGGCGCACCGGTCGTCGCTGTCCGGGCCTATCTGCCGTTTGCGGAACGCGCCTGGGTGGCGCCGGCAGCGATCGGGATCTCTGACAACGAGCAGGCCCCGCTCGACGGCATCGAGATGATGCGCTATGCGGGCACCGATTTCTTCGAGGCGCACCTACCGGCAGGGGGCCAGCCGGTTGCCGGGTCGCCCATCCCCCGCTACAAGCTCCGCAGCCTGGACAAGGATGGCGTCGAGCGACTGAGCCACGATCCGTATAGCTTTCAGCCGGTGCTCGGCGATCTCGATCTGCTACTATATAATGAAGGCAACCATTTCCGCACGTATGACAAGCTCGGCGCACACCTCATCACGCACGGCGGCGTCGATGGCGCCGTCTTCGCTGTCTGGGCGCCCAACGCCAGGCGCGTCAGCGTCACCGGCGACTTCAACCGGTGGGACGGCAGGCAGCACCCGATGCGCCAGCGCGGCAGCTCCGGCATCTGGGAGCTGTTCCTCCCAGGGCTCGGCGAAGGCGCGCTATACAAATATGAAGTGAAGACCACGGACGGCGCCCTGCTCCAGAAAACCGACCCGCAAGGCTTCTTTGCAGAGATGCGGCCCAAGACCGCATCCGTCGTCTGGGACATCGACAAGCGCCCGTGGGGCGATGCCGCCTGGTTGCAGCAGCGGGCGCTGACCGATCCGCTGATCCAGCCGATGGCGATCTACGAGGTGCATCTCGGTTCCTGGATGCGCGTCCCCGGGGCCAATGGGTACCTCACCTATCGCGATCTGGCCGCGCGGCTCATCCCTTATGTCAAACGGCTGGGCTATACCCATGTCGAGCTGCTCCCCATCACCGAGCACCCGCTCGACGCGTCGTGGGGCTACCAGGTCACCGGCTTCTTTGCGCCCACCAGCCGCTTCGGCGCCCCGGATGAGTTCCAGGCCTTTGTCGATGCCCTGCATCAGGCCGGCATCGGCGTCATCCTGGACTGGGTGCCCGCGCACTTCCCCAAGAACGACTACGGCTTGATTGCGTTCGACGGGACGCCCCTCTACGAGTACGCTGACAGCCGGTTGGGCGAGCACAAGGGCTGGGGCACCGTCGTCTTCAACTACAAGCGCAACGAGGTGCAGCAGTTCCTGATCAACAGCGCGCTCTTCTGGCTGGATAAGTACCATCTCGACGGCCTGCGCGTCGACGCGGTCGCGTCGATGCTCTATCGCGACTACCAGCGCACCGAGTGGCTGCCCAACGAGCACGGCGGCCGCGAGAATCTGGAGGCAATCGCTTTCGTGCGGCGTCTCAACGAGAAGGTCACCGAGCTGCATCCGGGCGCGGTCACCATCGCGGAGGAGTCCACCTCCTTCCCCTCGGTCACGCGCCCCACCTATCTGGGCGGCCTGGGCTTCAGCTTCAAGTGGAACATGGGCTGGATGAATGACACGCTGGACTACATCAAGAAAGACCCGATCCACCGGAAATACTACCACCAGAAGCTCACCTTCGGGCTCATGTACGCGTTCAGCGAAAACTTCATCCTGCCGATCTCGCACGACGAGGTCGTGCATCTGAAGCGCGCCATGCTGGACAAGATGCCGGGGGATCTGTGGCAGAAGTTCGCCAATCTGCGGCTCTACACCGGCTTCATGTGGACACATCCGGGGAAAAAGCTGCTCTTCATGGGACAGGATTTCGGCCAGTGGCGCGAATGGAGCGAGGATCGCAGCCTGGATTGGCACCTGCTCGAACCCGGCGGCACGCCCGAAGGTCCCGAACCCCACATCAAGCTGCAACAGTGGGTGGCCGACCTGGGCCGCTTCTATGCTTCAGAGCCGGCGCTGTATCAGCAAGATTACGACTGGAAAGGCTTCGAGTGGATCGATCCCAACGACTGGGAGCACAGCGTCATCTCGTACATCCGCCGCGCCAAGGACGCGCTGGACTATCTCATCGTGGCGGCCAATTTCACGCCGGTGGTGCGCGAGGGCTACCGTTTGGTTGCGCGCCGAAGCAGTGCAGTGGCAGACGCAGCCGTGCTCGATCACGCTGACGCTGCCGCCGCTGGCGGTGGTCATCCTGCGCCCCGTCCATCCGGCTGTCGCGGCTCAGTCCTCGGCGCCAGGCACGATCTCGGGCAAATAGGCGCGCAGACAGACGCTCGGCGCCGAGGCGACGATCTCGAAGGCGCCCAGTGAGGCCGGGAGCAGCGCGAAGCGGATCGCCGGGAGCGGCACCGGCAGCGCGCCGGCGCACCCGATCGCGACCTCGCCCGCCATACAGCCCCAGATCTCCAGCGTGCTGCCATCGCAGCGACCCCGGAACGTGCGGCCAGGGCTCAGAACCATCTCCTCGACGACGAAGTAGCGATTGCGGACCAACTCGCGGCGCACGACACCGGCTGCCGCAGAAATCGGCCTGGGCTGCACGATCCCTGCGGCCGGCTGGCCGAAGGCGCTCACATCGAGCGCCTTGCCGATGTGCAGGGCGCGCGGCTTGCCGTCAACGCCGACGCGGCCCCAATCGTGGACGCGATAGGTCGTATCCGAGTTCTGCTGGATCTCGGCCACCACCGTCCCGGCGAGCAGCGCGTGGACGGTGCCGGTCGGCACGTCGACGGACTGCCCGGCCGCAATCGGAACGCGGTTCAGCACCGTCTCGACGCGATTGGCGGCGAGCGCCGCCTCAAACGCGGCCCGAGTCGTGCCGGATTTCAGGCCCAGGATCAGCGAAGCGCCGGGATCCGCGTGCAGGACGTACCACATTTCGGTCTTGCCCAGCTCGCCGTGCTCGTGCACCAGGGCATATTCGTCACCGGGATGAACCTGCAACGAGAGGTCCTGCTGCGCGTCCAGCAGTTTCACGAGGAGCGGGAACCGCTGGCGCTCCAGAGCCCAACCGGCGCGCGCCCCGGCCAACTGCTCCCCCAGGGCAGCCAGGATCGCCGGCAGCGACTGGCCCTCCCAAAACCCACGATCGGCGGCGGTCGAGCCGTGCGGATGGCCGGAGATTTCCCAACTCTCCGCTACGGCGCCGGGCGGCAGAGCGCGGCCGTACAACGTCGCCAGCCGGCGTCCGCCCCAAAGGTAGTCGCGCAGAACGGGCGTGAAGGTCAGAGGGTAGATTCGGGGATCAGCCATCGGATTCCGGGCTCCTTTCGGCGTTTCTCGCGACTTGACAGACAGCCGCAGATGCGTGATAATAGCGGTGCTCGTAAGAGCACCTAGCTCGTAAGAGCACCCTGCTCGCTATCCTAATGCCGAGGAGGTGATGCTAATGGACGAACGTAGTACCAAAAGTGGCTCGGTAGCATCACCTCGGTTGAACGGGTAATGCTACCGGGCCCAGCAAGAGGGGGGAAAGGCTTCTGCCGATCCCCCCTCTTGTTTTTTGCCTCGAATCCGCCATCAGGCCTCGCTGATCGTGAACGTGTATTTACCCCAGATCTCCCGCGAGGTCGCTTCGCTCAGCAGTAGAAAGGCCAGGTAATGCGGCCGGCCCGGCCGCCTGCGCAGCGCCATGTGCGCCTCATCCGGAGTCCGATCCCCCTTGCGCATGTTGCAGGTCCGGCAAGCGGTCACCACGTTCTCCCACGTCGTCTCGCCGCCCCGGCTGCGCGGCAGCAGGTGATCGAGCGTCAGCACCGCCTGCCCGCTCGTCGCTCCGCAGTACTGGCAAGTGTGATTATCGCGCTGGAGCACTGAACGGCGGGTCGGCGCCATCGTGACCTGGTGTGGGATCCGCACGTAATAGACCAGCCGGATCACCAGGGGCACCGGCAGCGAGGTGCGCGCCGCGTGCAGCCGCTCCTCAGCGCACTCGATCAGCTCCGCTTTCTCCTTCAACAGCAGCACCAGGGCGCGCTTCACTGAGACGATGCTGAGCGGCTCATAGGTAGCGTTCAAGACCAGGACGCGGTGCATAAGCCTGATGCCCTTTGCCAACCGCCAAACTGCTGCACGATCTCCGGCAAATGACCAGCGAGTATCACCCATTCGGTTAATAACGAATGCCCGGCCATGAGACAGCCGGGCATTCAAGCGCGTAGGGGTGGCCAGTGGGGCTTGAACCCACGACCTTCTGGGCCACAACCAGATGCTCTGCCAATTGAGCTATGGCCACCACGTTGACGAATATTCGTTTCGCACGTCGCCTGTGCAAACAACAGGAGTCGTTTGCGGCCCCGCATCCACTCGGGGGCAGGGATTCGAACCCCGATACGCAGCTCCAAAGGCTGCTGTCCTGCCGTTGAACGACCCCCGAATGCCCTACCGAGGGAAGGTGCCGAGGCCCAGACTTGAACTGGGGACACCGCAATTTTCAGTCGCGTGCTCTACCAACTGAGCTACCTCGGCCTGAAACCAAAACTGGAAGCTGTCAGCCAGTGCGCACCAGCCTACGCTTCCAGCTCGGGATCAGAGCGGGTGGTGGGATTCGAACCCATGACCTTCTCCTTGGCAAGGAGACGTTCTACCACTGAACTACACCCGCGCTGTGAACCTATGCAATTGTAGGGTGCATTATACCGATTTCGCCGCGCCTGTCAAAATGGCGACCAACAACTCCCAAAGTGGACCCGGCCGGATTCGAACCGGCGATCTTCTCCGTGCAAGGGAGACGCCTTCCCGCTAGGCCACGGGCCCGGGGTGAATGCAGAATGCAAAATGATGAATGATGAACACGATGGCGGCCATTCACATTCTGCATTCATCGTTCTGCGTTCATCATTTTCAGGTGCCGATCCTGTAGCTGTATGGTATTGTACTCAACTGTGGGCAGGACGGCAAATCCTGATGGGATGACTCGCCATCTATCGCCAAAGCGTGCGAACGGGCACCATGGCGGATTCCAGGATGGTGAGGTTCGGCATGCCGCCGGTCACCACCGCGCGCTTGGCCATCCAGACCACCCCCGGCTGGAGGTCGCCCAGGATCACCACGGTTTGGCCCGGGGTCGGGCTGGG